>NZ_JAVRCI010000125.1:0-15557 GCF_034530835.1 Nostoc sp. DedQUE12b
AAGCTCAGAGGTTCATCAACGAAGCTCAGAGGTTCATCAACGAAGCACAGACTATCCCCCATGCCCAATGCCCTATATTTAATCATCTTCTAATTTCAACAATTGTTCATCAAGAGTTTGTATCCGTCCGCGCACAATTTCTTCTGAGAGAATTCGCTTCCGCATTGCCTCATTGAGCGCTCCTTTTTCTGCCAGCAGTAAACGTCGACGAATGGCTTCAAGTTTACTGCTCTTCCCACTTCCACCTTCAACCTCATCAGGGCGACGATTATATAGTTCCCGTAGTGTTTTTTCTGCACCGGCAATTCGTACCTGATAAGCTGAACGCATCTCTTCATAAACGGCTTTTGGTAATACCCCTGATTTCAACAGGCTATCTAATTCATCTTGTGCCGCCTTACCCGTCATCAATTGGGCTTGTAATTCTTCAACCTGTTGTTGAACTTCGGAAAATTTAGATAATTTTAAGCGTTTTACCACCCAAGGCAAACTTAAACCCTGTCCGACTAACGACACCACCACACAGCCGAAGACTATAGCTATCAGGACCTCTCGCCCAGGCAGTGTAGTAGGTAAGCTCAATGCCAGAGCCATTGAGAGTGAACCTTTGATATTGCCTAAAAACAGTAAATGTTGCCAGCGCAGCGGAATTGGGCGGTCAATCCAACGAACTAATGCTAGCAGTGGATAGACTGTAAGAACTCGCCCGACTTGATAAGCTAAAACTGCAAGTAGAATTGCAGGTAAAGTTTTCCAAAGCGTTACCAAGTTTATTTCTACACCAATCAACAGAAAAATAAAGGTGTTGACAGTAAAACTGGCATATTCCCAAAAACTCAATAAAGTGATGCGGCTAGAAGCAGAAGTATTGCGAGAAAGCCCTAAATTCCCGAAAATTAATCCAGCAACAACTACAGCCACAGGGCCTGATACACCAAGAAATTGCCCAACCTGAAAAGTTCCTAATGCAACTGCAACTGTCAGTAAAAGACTGCTAAGAGCGTCATCTAAACGGGCGAATACAGGTATACTCAAGTAGCCCAAGACTAACCCTACAACGCAGCCACCTAGAGAGATAAATAGCAGTTGTTGGATTCCCTCTATAAATGTGAGTGAGCCTGTTGAATATACTTGCACGATCAAGTTGAAGGAAACTAAGGCAGCGGCATCATTGAATAAAGTTTCCCCTTCAACGATAGTGGAAAGCCGCGAGGGTACTGGTATCTCCTTAAATACAGCAATCATGGAAACAGTATCAGTGTTTGCCAGAATTACTCCGACAAATAATGCAGGTATCCAACTCAGTCCCAGGACAAATTTCAATAGGACGGCAATAATCGCACTGGAAATCACAGCCCCTGGCCCAGCTAGTAAGGCAATTGGTTTAAAGGTGCTGCGTAAGCGGCTGACATCTGTATTAATACCAGCTTCAAAGATGAGAATTGGTAAGAAAAGATTCAAAACAAGGGTTGGACTTAAACCAATCCGACGAGACAATAACTCAGTGATGGGCAAACCTGCTATTACTAAACCCGTAACATAAGGAATTCCCAACCGTCGGGACAACAAAGCTACACCTGTAGCCAGAACCAAGAGAATAATTGAAACTTTGACTAATTCGGTAACATCCACTATTACGTTTTGGAAAGTTAGTTTGGCTTGACTGATAGATTCTCTCCTCATTCACACCAAATTAGCAAGTTAAGTCTGCAAAAAAAAGCCGGGTTTTTTTGCTATCAAGCCTAAAAAACCCAGCTTTCTGTCATATCCGAATGGCACTAAGATATCGGTAAATCCACTATTGATAAGGTTTTTGGGTGTGGGGTGTAGTGACGTTTGCGCCAGCGTTGCGTAGCAAAGAAATTTATTAATGTTCGCACTTGTTTTTAATTTTCTTGATTTTCTCCTACACCCTATCCCCTACCCCCTATACCCTGCCCTGAGCAGGTTTCACGTTTTCTTTGTGCCATTTCTGTTATATCCTTACTCGAACCCGGTAACTCCCGGAATCTCAAGGACAAAATCTGCGCCATATACAGATGCAGGAGTCTGGAATCCTACCTTAACTTCGCCTTTAATTACCCGTTTGAACACTGCTACAGCCGCCAATGCCGTAAAATCGTATGCTTCCGGCCCTAAGAGCTTCGCAGTTACTTGTTGACCAGTTTCATCCTCAGCAATACCAATTACTCTAACTTGCCCCTTGGCTCGTTCTGCTGCCGTTGGCCCAGTGGGTAGAGTTTTAATTATACTTGCTAAAGCATTTTGGAATAAAGACGAGTTAAATAACCATCCCGAATACTGGCTCGACTCCATCAGAAAGCGCACAGGATTAGGAAATACGGTATAAACCTCAATATTGGGAATACCCGTACTTTGGAAAGCAGTGAAAATATCAGCACGCCAAGGGTTTGTTACTGCTGTCACCGGGCCATAACCAAAATCAACTTTACGTCTTTTCGATGCTGGGCGAGATGGGATGAGCTTACCTGCTTCTCGGACTACCCCGATATGATGTAAAGTTGGCAGTACTGTATTTGCAGTTCCCTGAGATACACCGCCCACTGTTTCATAGATTAAAATCAGTCGCGTTGCAATTGCTAACTTCTGTTTGAGGTAAGCAGCTACACAATCAGTAGGGACAACTCCAAATCCCACACCAGGGAGAAGCATTATCCCTGCACTTTTAGCCTCCGCATCTCGTGCTTGTAGCGCCTGAAATTCAGGTACTTCGCCAGCGATGTCTAAATAATGAGTTTTAGTTCGCAGGCAAGCATCGACAAGTGGCTTTGAGGTTTTGGAGAAAGGCCCAGAGCAATTGATGACAGCAATTATATCCTCAAGAGAGCGAGCGATCGCTTGCGAATCGTCTAAGCCAAAAACCCGAAAGTCCAAACTTAATTCATTGGCTACAGCTGCTAGTGAACTTTGATTGCGTCCAGCTAAAATTAATTCCTGTCCGTTATTTTTAGCAGATTCAGCAATGAGTTTTCCAGCATAGCCAGTTGCACCATACAATAACACCCTTGATGTCATTATTATCACCAGCTAGGAATTAATTGTTCGCAATCTGCTGCCATAACCTGACTTCAGGTGGTTCCACTAAAAATTGTCCTGATTTTTCCCCTAAAGCTTTAATATACGGCTGCTCTAGGTGTTGAGCTAAAATTTCTTGGCTGACCCAGTTTTCATGTAACAGAAACAAAGATGGGTCGTCAACAGATTGGTGCAAATCGTAATTAATACAACCTTCTTCTGTAAGAGTGAGAGCTATTACAGGTTGAAATTCCTGCTTAAAATTGTCTTCCAAACCTGGCTTCACTTTTAATCGAGCGGTGACGGTTACTTTCTGATTTGACATTGTGATTCCTCTTTTTTACTAAAACTAATTCAAGTATTAATGCTATTAATAATTTCCGAAGGCTTGAAGTAGTTATAAGGTATGGGGCGAGTTTGATTTCTAATGTCTATTTGCCGCTCTATTTCATGCAAATTCTGTTGAAATTGCACCACAATTTCCTGCGCCAACGGGTCGGCAAACTCCTCATCATAAAAACCCAATTTGTCATAGTGGTACGATGTTAAAATCTCAGTCCACATCACCTGGTCGGCAGCTTGTTTAAAGGGAGGAAGTATCTTCATAATAGTTTCCAAATCCACACCTTTAGTTTCTGGAATTGGATGGTAGGCTGCATAGGGCATATTGGGTACAAAAGCCATATATTCGTACTGAGAAAAATTCAAAGCAGAGTGTAGAGGAGCGCAAGTGAATACTACCACACTGATGATTTCAATCAGTTGTTCTAGAGTCTCAATCTTGGCTGGCATTCCCTTGACTCTACCACCATCTTGAGCTACTAATTCTCTAGCCCAATTTTGCAACTCATAGTCGTCACTGATATCCTGTGAGGTTTTGTAATAGAGTTGCAAGTATTCAGCCACAAACTTTTCGACAGCATTCCAAATTAATATGCCATCGTCCCGGAAAGGAAAGTGCGGTAAAATTTCTGGATCGTCTGTTTGACGACTTTTTATTAACCGAGGGAAGGTAAACTTTTCCACACTCCATTCTTCATAAACCTTTGCCACAAATCCAAGAGACTCCGCCAAGGAACCTGCCATAAACTCATCAACCGGGCCTCCAGGTTGTAAAAACTGAGTGCGTCCCAAATCGTTATCAAATAGCATGAAACGGAAGTGGGGTTTTAAAAGTAAAGCGATGGGATGATTTTCTGCGAGTTGCCGCGCAGTTACAATCGCAAAGGGAGCCATAACTGCATGGGTATAGGCAAAATGACTACCCAATTCTTGATGGTTGCCATCAGCAATTTGAACGCAGGTTTTTGCTAAAAACCAATCTAAATGGGGGTCATCTGGTGTATAAATCACGCTTTTTGCACCAGAGTCATGATTAATCTGAATGGCAACAGGTACTAGAGAACCACCATTAGGACTATCATTACTTTGCCAATAAAATAGAGCTTGTGGCTTGGGAAGGTACTTTTTAACATTATCGTAGACACCACCTTGAATATTAGATAACAAAGGATAATCTAAGAAATACAGCTTGCCTTCCTTAAGTGCTTTTTCCAAAGTAAATCCTGTACCTGCAACCTTCTGAAAATGTGCATCCGTGACAGCAAAATTATCAGGTAATACATCAATTTTTTGGATAGCTAATGGGTTCGCTCCAGAGAGTCGTTGTTCCGCAAAACAAGAGTCGGTTTTGTAATTTTTTATGACATCGGGTTTTGGTAGGAGTGATAAAAGTTCTTCATATTCTTCCAATTCATCCAATGGATCTAAGAAGTTTCTGGCTTTAGCAGCTAGCATATTTGGTGCAAGAGTTGCCATACTTGCCAAACGTTTAGCAGTATATTCCGCCGAGAATATTTCCTTGTGAGGAACTTTATCAATGACTGGTAGGGGAGCTAGATAATCGTAATTAAATTTGTACTCTTCTCGATTTTTATCTAGCCAATTGATTCGGACATTAACATCAGGATCTTTTTGTGGTAAATATGGTTTCACGATGATCTCCAATTCTATTTTTGAGCGGTTGCTAGTAAATGATTAACGTCAGGATTTAGCAAACAAGCTTCATTACAGAGTTTTCAGATACTCAATCAAAGCTTTTTTATTTTCATCAGATAAATCAGTGCCATAAATATGCCCCTGATTTGAATTAGCAGTTACCTTGGTATCGTATTTAAAACCTATAGCTTTGGCTTCATCTCCCTCAGTAATAAAACCAACTTTTTTCGGATCGTAGACATCATATCCCCGATAGAAAACTTGAGGACGATTCTCTGGTTTCTCGAACAAATCTTGTAGAGATGGGACTGAACCATTATGTAAATATGGCGCTCTTAACCATAATCCATCTAGGGAAACGGATACATACCCATTGGTTTTACGTAAGTTTTTGAAGTCCCAAGGGTAGCCATCACCAAAATGATTGTAAGTATCCGCTCCTTCTTGCGTCCACATATCTAACCGATGACGGTCAGTTCCCACTTCTTCCACAGGGATAACAGTACCCGTTCTTTCCCCACCAAACGCGTGACAAGATGCACAAGTATTAGCAAAAATTTGGCTTCCTTTTGCAGCCACTTGCTCATCAATAGCAAATGGATATTTAGGAGGTGGTAGTTCTTGAATAAAATCTTCTACTCGTTGTAAATCGGCTACAGGAAGTGATTTTTTGGTAGCACCATCACCAATTGCTCCAGTTTGAACAGTTTCTGTTAGTGAAGTTTCTAAGCCATCCCAATGGAGTGCAAAACCTTTGTGCATCTTTTGATTCCAAAGAGGCATCATATCAGAGTTGCCAATTGTGTTATCTTTAGGCAACTTCAAAGTATTGAATTTAACTGGATTAAAAGGATCAATTCGACCAGGCCCCCAGTTAGGACGAGAATCTGTCCAACTATAGTCTTCTTTTTGTTGCAGCAGTGCTTTCTTAGTTTGAGGAATTAGCACATAGCGATAAAGTAAATTTTCTAACCAGGAAAGGTTGTAATTATATTTGATTTCATCAAGGATATAATCTGCTGTAAATCTGGCATCACCAGCAGTTGCACTCAAAAATCGTAAATAGCCTTGCGAATCAAACTTATTAGCAGGAGCAGCGGCCACAATTGTGGGTTTATCTTTCTCTGTTTTTCTATAGGTGGCAGTATGGCAAACAGCGCAAGTTATACCAACGCGAGGGAAACCAATGGTTTTTTTCGTAAACCCAACTGGCATTTCTTTACCCTCTTCCCATGTGATTCCCAAGGAAGTATAACCACCTGGGCCTGGTAATTTATCAGGGAATATTCGTGGTAGTACCAGCCAAATCCAATAGGGAACACCTTGCGCTTCTTCTGTGCCAATAGAACCATATTTAAAGTGTTCTTCAGGCGATTCATAATATGTGGGAACCTCTCGAAAAAGGTTGTACCATCCCACATACCCAACTACACCAGCTAAAACGATCGCAATTAAAACTATGCTTGTGATTACCCTACCTATTTTATTTTTAAGTATTGTCATGGCACTCTTTTGCTCCTTTGCAGAAGAATCTGTTTGTAGTGCAGGAATATATCTACACTAAGCTAGGGATAAAATTAGGATAATTGCTTCACTGGAATTGCAGCGATTGCATTTTGCTACGCATTGCTAGGGTTAGAAGAATTAGTTCCGCTAATCCAAAAAACAGGTCTACAAAGGCAATGGATAAAAATCCTTTATCTTGTCCAAAGAAAAGTACTGCACAAATGAAAAATGTTGATCCAAAAGCTCTTGAAGGAAATATTGATATCCAGGCAGTTGCTTGATATCGGTACGGATCAAGTGCCCCAGGAATATAAAATGCACTAATAATAAACAACAGCATTCCCGCAGCACGAACCCAGATAATTGGCTCTGGTATATGCATTTTAAGGAACGTCAGCATTAATTCTGGAAAGAAGCAAGAGGGAATGACAAAAAGCATATTAACAATAATGCCAACCCAAGTAACGCGACTAAACCATTTAGCGTAATTATTCATTTTTTCTCCTTTTAAAGCTTTTTCATGTACTCAACTAGTGCATTTTTATCTTCTGTAGGAAGATCGGTACCATATAAATGACCACTGTTACTATTTCCAGGTTTTGTGGTATCGAACTTAAAGTATTGCTTACCGTTTTCTACACCGACATCAGATACAAAACCAACTTTTGCTCTATCAATCACATCGTAGCCACGATAGAATTCTTTAGGTCTATTTTCTGGTGTTTCTAGTAAATCCCGTAAGGTGGGGACTGAGCCATTGTGCAGATAAGGGCCACGTAACCAAACACCATCAAGGGGCATATTTGCATAGCCATTAGTCTTACGGAAATTCTTAAAGCGCCACGGATACCCTGTATACAGAGTATTTTGGTTAGACATCGTTTTGTAGGTATATGAGTCGAGACGATGAGGGTCTGTACCAATTTCTTGAATTGGGACAACTTTGCCTGTATATGCACCACCAAAAGCGTGACAACTAGCACAATTACTTTCAAAAAGCTGTTCTCCCTTCGCTGCTATAGTTTCGTTAACTTCGTAGGGATATTTTGGTGATGGTAGTTCCCAAAGCCAATCAGCAACTCTCTGAATTCGAGGCAAATCAATCGTTGTGGGTGTGACTCCAGCGCCTAAAGCTGCACTCTTATTTCGTTCATCAACGGAAGTGTTATTACCATCCCAATGTAACTGCAATCCCTCACGGGGTTTTTGATTCCAAACGGAAGGGAAATCAGAAGTACCAATCAGTTCATCCTCACGCAATTTATCCATTGGGAAATGGAATTGAATTGCTTTATAAGGATTAAAAGTATCTACTCTTCCTGGCCCCCAATCTGGTTGTTTTTCAACGAAACTAAGTCGAGATGCCTGATTAATTAGTGCATCTCTGGTTTGAGGAATTGCAATGAAGCGATAAAGTAATTTTTCAATGGGATTAAGACCACCACTGATTTTTTCAATTTCTGGCAACATCCGGTTAGCAGTAAAGCGCTCATCTACACCAACTGCTGATAAGAATTTGATATATCCCTGCAAATTAACTACATTAGCAGGCATTGCTGTGATGACTTGATGTTCGCTATTGGGAGTATTTCGCAGCGTTCCTGTATGACATACAGCACAATTCAAGCTAACTCTATCGATAAAGACTCGCCGTTGCGAAAAACCTATAGGTAAATCTTTGTTAGGTTCTTTGATAAATCCCAAAGAAGTATAACCTTTTCCAGGTAATTTATCTGGGAATAATTCTGGTAAAACTTTCCAAATCCAGTAAGGGATGCCATTGACCGGTTCGCTGCCGATTGAACCATATTTAAAGTGGTTTTCAATATCAGCATAATCCACTGGGGAGTTAGATAAAACAGGCCAAAGGAAAAATACTGCTACTGCTACAATACCTACAATTACAACCCAAATCCGCTGGAAGATTCCTTTGATTGAGGTTGGAAGTAGGGTAGGGTTTGTTTGTTCAGTCATGAAACACTCCCCATTTTTTCGAGATTATTTCTAAGCGAAATTGTCGATGTGATAGGCATCGCTTTTTTATCTAGATAAATTTGCAAACTGAGTTTCATGAAAGACTGACATTACTTCTTCCATCATCTCTTCATAACTATTGAAACGCTCCTGCTCGTAACAACCCAAAGGATTTTCAATTACATTCAGCAGACATTTATTGCAATAAGTACAGGGTTTATCTGCCAGGTCTTTACCTGCTTGAAAAGATTTAACTAGGTCATTATTAGCAATTAGGGTACGAGCCATTGTGACGCCATCACAATAATGATCGCTAATTGCCTGACGAATATAAGAAGCTTGCTGTAAACCACCTGTACATAATACGGGAATATTAACGTGCTTTTTAATTTCTCTAGAATCTAGTAAGTTTCTGCCTTGGTTCTCTATTAGTAGCTGTTTTATTTTCGGGTCTTTTACATCATCACCACTAAATGCTTGAGGAGGCAATTGCTTTTTTACGCGATTCCATAAAAAATTGAAAATTGGATGCAAAAATGCTTTGCGAAATAAAATGTAGTTACGTGTGGTTTCGACACCACTCGACAACATGGCGTCATAAGTTTTAGTAATTACATCAAAATTAAAATCACCAATGGGATTGAGTGGGTGAGGAAATAAGCTACCAGTTGACACATGGACGGCATCAGCTCCAGCTTCTTCTGCCCATTTACAAACTTGGATGGAATCTTCTATAGTATTACCTGGTTTTTCCCAAAAGGTGACGGCGTTGTTATAGTCAACGGCACTAATTTTGAATTGTAGATGAAAGTCGTTGCCTACTTCTTTGCGGATTGCTCTAATTACATCTAGCAAAAACCGCGCTCGATTCTCTAATGAACCACCATATTCATCTTGACGGTCGTTAATTCCAGAACTGAGAAATTGATTAAAAAGATATCCATTAGCACTGTGCAATTCTACTCCGTCCAAACCTGCTTCACGGGCACGTCTAGCACCATCAGCGAAGTATTGAATTGTTTCTTTAATCTCTGTTAGTGTCATCGCTTGACACAAAAAGCCGTGGAATGGCTCAGTTTGGCTAGTGGAACTTAAGGCTTTTTTTCCTAAGTTTTCTACACCACCAATATCTTGCTGTCGCCCCGAATGACTTAATTGCAAAATAAATTTACAGTCATATTCGTGGACTCTTTCTCCTACTTTTCGCCAAAAGGGAATACGTTCATCACAGTTAATGGTGGCGTAATTGGGCATAATTCGTCCCCGAATGGCGACTGGGACAAAGGAACTAATAATCGCTCCTACACCACCACGAGCAAACTTTTCTTCCCAGTTGATTCGGGCTTGAGTACCTGAACCATCATAGTTATCCCATCTGCCAGAAATACTAGAGCGAAATATCCGATTTTTTACTGTGAGATTACGGAATCTCAATGGTTCAAAGATAATATCGTTTTCCATGTGTTCCTCTGTCTTTTATATTATTTCGGCAATAAAATTAGGCATCAAAATTATTCGTAGCACTAACAGTCTCGCCAAAGAACTATTATTTCTAGTGTCTTTGGGAGGGTAGTTTTTTATGTCTACAAATCTACAGTGGAGGTTTTCGGATGCGATCGCTAAGTATTAAGTTTTTGTTACTTAAATTTACCTACCAAGTTTCAGCATGGATATTTATCCTTATTGGTTTTTACAGTTATATAAGGACTTTTGCAGTTTGTAAACCTACGGTATTTACAGAGCAATTGTTAAAAAAAGTGGAATTTTCCGTCTTTTATTTGTCTTAAAAGGTTAAGACAACCTTAAAAGTAGCTGCTAACAATTTGTTACAAACTTAACCAGGCACGTAGGAAATCGATATAACCATAGCAAATTGGTTATTGAACACCATTGTAAATTTACAAATTTTTAAATTTTTGATTTATAAATGTATAAAAGTTTATTGATGACGTTTTACAAAATTGTGTAGTAACTTCATATATAACGAACCTCAGTAGGGTACATTAATCATTAAAATATCCCAAGACTAATCTGGAAAATGGGAAATTAGTGATGAAGCATTAATGTACCTCTGCAAAGGTGAGGTGCAGTGGGAAAGGTTTAGGTGTTATGACCAGAGAGTTTTATGAAAAAGACAAGTCTAATTTTTAAGGGCTGTCTGCTCCTCCTATTCGCGACTATGTTTATAGTCTGCGGCTTTTATGGAATGCCTACAGCTCTAGCTGATGAGTATAGTGAAACACCTACGTCCATAAGTACCGAGTATTCAGATACGGGTGTATCTGAATACCCTGATAACTGTGAGGGCATCGGTTATCTCCCAGAGTACACAAAGGAGAATTTGACAGATGCCGAGAAACGGGGTCGTTGCACTTGGTACTTATGGACTGGCGGTAATTCTAAGTACTATCGTGATTTAGCAAAGCGAACACATGGCGGTGTTGACCTGCTAAAGCTGATTGACTCGCGTATGCATGACGAGCGATTGCAACGTTATGGCGCAATTAACGATCCTGGATGTGAAAAGGCGACAGCACCAGATGAATATGGATTGCTGCTAGATAAATGTAAAGATCCGCTCTCAACTGGCGTAATTGGGTTGCGTAAGTTCCCCAACCCCAACTTCGACTCGGCGAAATGGAACCCTGTTGAATATGCCAAAGACTCACAAGTTGAGCCTCCCTACGTGATCGGGCAGTCCTGCGCCATCTGTCATGTAGCGTTAGATCCTCTTAATCCACCCAAAGACAAGGAACATCCAAAATGGGAAAACCTTGTAGCAGCATTGGGTAATCAGTACATTAAGGAAAATAAATTATTTGCATCCAGCGTTGGAGAAAATAGTTTTGTTAAGCAAGTACTTGATTCTCAAAGACCTGGAACTTCTGATACTTCTCGGATTGCCACCGATCATATCAATAATCCGAATGCGATTAATGCCATTTTTAATTTAGGCGATCGCCCTACATATCCAGAGGTGATGAACGATGGTTCAATTAAGGATGTTAATCATATTCTCAAGGATGGTGCAGACTCTACAGGAGTGGCAAATGCCTCACTACGCGTCTACGTCAACATTGGGATGTGCGGCGATTACTGGACAAGTCTTCATGAGCCTTTATTAGGCAGAACTCCCCAAAAACCTTTTGATATTGAAAAGGCGCGCAAGGAGTGCGAAGGCTGGAGACAGACAGAAGCACGCATGGCTGATGCCGAAGCATTCTTGAAAAGCATCAAGCCGATGCACCTGAAAGATGCACCAGGTGGTGAACAGTTCTTGACTAAAGATGAGGAAGTTCTCAAACGTGGCAAGCTAGTTTTTGCCAGCACTTGTGCTGGTTGCCATTCCAGCAAAAAGCCATCTGCTGCGATCGCTGCTGACCCCGAACAGGCTCAAAAATGGTACGAAGAGTCTGTACTCAGTAGTAATTTCCTCGACCACAACTTCTTGTCTGATGACCAGCGTTATCCAGTTACTTTAATTGGTACTAATGCGGCGCGATCGCTAGGGACAAATGCCGCTAAGGGGCATATTTGGGATCAGTTCTCGTCGAAGACGTTCAAAGAACTGCCTTCACCAGGTACTTTGACACTGTACAACCCCTTCGATGAGAAAAAACCCATCGAATTTAAGATACCTGACGGCGGTTTGGGTTATTACCGTACACCTTCACTAGTGAGCATTTGGGCAACAGCACCACTTCTGCACAACAACACACTAGGACTTTACAACGAAGATCCTTCAGTGAAAGGACGTGTAGAAGCCTATACGGATGCGATGGAAAAGCTTCTGTGGCCTGAAAAGCGTGAGGGAATTATCAGCAGGACATCTAAAGATACCAAATTAGAGCTTCCCCCAGGAGATCCGAATCCGAGATTTAGGCTTCCTGTTCCTAAAGGTACACCTGTGAATTTGCTGGCAAGCATCAATATGAGAGAAGCGATTACATCTCTCAATCTCGGCAACCTTTTCCAAGATTTGAAACCAGGCGGTGGAATTAAGGGTAAGTTAGCACGTGTGCTTTTAAGAGCCAACAAATCTCCTGACTTTGTAGAAGATGAGGGTCATTATTTTGGCTCAAATCTCCCAGATGAAGATAAGAAAGCCCTAATTGAGTTCGTGAAAACTTTCTAAGTACAGCTCCCGTGTTAAATCGTAGTGTTTTAAAGGCAGAGAATTCGCTACGAATTAATAAAATGTTGTACTAAGACAACTTGTCTTGATATTCTGCACTCGTTCCCAGATTTTACCTGGGAACGAGAAAAAATATTGATTAAATAGCAAGGATATATATTATGCAGTATTTACCAATCGTCTTCGTTCGTGGATATGCAGGTACGCAAAAAGACGTTGAGCAAACAGTCAACGATCCCTTTTATGGATTTAATAGTGGTTCAACTCATATTCGAGTAGATGAGAAGGAAAATCCTCAGAAGTTTTTTTTCGAGAGTCCATTGCTGCGGCTAATGACCGATCATGGTTATCAACCGATTGTTGACAATCAGAATGTGAGCAATCAGATTAAAAAATTGTCCAATCGACTTCATCAAACTATTTGGATCTATCGATTTTATGATATATCTACACCTAGCTTTGGCTCCTCAAGTGTAGTTCGACAAGAGATGGAGGAGATAGCTAAGGGTTTAAGAGACTTGATCCAGAATGTTAAGGAAAGGACGGGTGCTGACAAAATTTATCTGGTTGGCCACTCAATGGGAGGTCTTGTTTGTCGCAGCTTGATTCAAAAAATTTATCCAGATGAAAACAAGCAAGCTGCGGATCACATTGACAAATTCTTTACCTACGCTACACCTCATGGTGGTATTTATTTTGAGGTCGGGGGTGGCTTAATTGAAAACCTTAGAGACAAGTTCCAATTGAATAATTCTGATGACTTTGGCCCCCAGCGGATGTACCAGTATTTAACACCTGAAGCTAACAAGCCAACAACTGAGTTACCCGATGACTTTCAGTTAGAAACACTACAAAGCATAGATACTGCATTTTCGCCAAGCCGCGTTTTTTCTCTAATCGGCACTAATGCACATGATTATGAAGAAGGTTTTGGTTTTTCACGCAAGTTTGTGGGAGTCAAAAGCGATGGTCTAGTTCAGATTGATAAAGCTTATATCCTTGGATCTCATCGTGCTTATGTTCACCGCTCTCATGGTGGACGTTATGGCATATTGAACTCCGAAGAAGGTTATCAAAACCTGCAACGATTTTTGTTTGGTGATATCCAGGTGAAACTCTCTCTGAGTAATATTGAGTTAGAAGACTTGGACAAGAATTTTTATCAACTGGAAACTAGGGTAGCTTTGCGTGGTCTTCCTATTCCTATATATGAGCAAGCGATCGCTCATTATTGCCCAATTACACAAGAGTTAACCCGAACAGATAAACCTGTCCCCCTATTTACAGCTTTCTTAATCCCAAGAAACTCAGCCAGTGACGATAATACCTGTAGATATGCTTTGCGTTTAGCACTGCATTCCTTTACAAAACAAGAAACGAATTGGTTGCGTGACAGTCATCTCGACCAAGTGCCTTTGTGGTCTGACTATCTAATTACTGATGTTGCCGAATCAAATAGCACTTATGAGGCTAAATACAGTTGGAATTCTCAAGAAAAAGAGCCAGTAACAAAGTTAAATCCGACTTCCGAATCCAGTCCAGGTGTGTATGTTGCCTATGTTTCCTTACCTGAACGTGGGCAAAAAGTCTTAGGAACAAATGCGGCAGTCCGCTTGGAAATTTCCCAATGGAAATAAATAAGTGGTTGTTGTGTAGTCAGTGATTAATTATCTTTACTTAGCACTTTTTAATTATTCTGGCGAGAAAATAATCAAGCTTAAAGAATGTTAAGTTAATAATGACTAATAACTAATGATTCATAAAAGGCATGAGTGAAAAATAATGGATAAATAAAGGCTATATCTATATAATGTTTCTGGATTAATACATAGTTTTTTTCACCAAATGTCTATTTATTTCAAGCTGTTAATAGAGGAAAATTATGCAGACTAATCGCAAACAAACGGCTCTTATCACTGGTGCATCTGGCGGCATCGGTTATGAATTCGTGAAATTATTTGCTCAGGATGGTTACAATCTTGTATTGGTAGCTAGAAGCGTGGACAAGTTGAATAAAATCGCTGATGAATTTAAAAAGAAATTTGGCATTGATGTCAAAGTTATTTCCAAAGATTTATCTAACCCATCAGCCCCAGAAGAAATTTTCAGGGAGCTAGAACAAGCATCAATCAATGTTGATGTGTTGGTGAACAATGCTGGGTTTGCTACTTATGGATTATTTAACGAAATTGACCTGAATGCTGAAATGCAATTGTTACAAGTCAATATCTTATGTCTGACACATTTAACCAAGTTATTTCTCAAAGGTATGGTTAAACGGGGGTCTGGAAAAATATTAAACCTGGCTTCCACTGCTGCTTTTCAACCAGGGCCGCTGATGGCAGTATACTACGCTAGTAAAGCCTATGTCTTATCGTTCTCAGAAGCGATCGCTAATGAATTAGAAGGTACAGGTGTCTCTGTGACGGCGCTATGTCCAGGGCCTACAGAATCTGGTTTTCAACAAAGAGCCGCAATGGAAGACTCAAAGTTGGTAAGTGGTCAAAAAATTATGACTGCGGAAACAGTAGCTCAAATCGGTTATCGTGGTCTATTTGAAAACAAAACTGTTATAATTCCCGGAATTAAAAATAAGCTACTCGCTGAATCTGTAAGATTTACTCCCAGAAAGCTGGTAACAAAACTAGTTAGAAGTATGCAGGAAAGTAAGTAATAAGCCGGTCGGCGTAAATAATTAAGGCAGGGACAAGGAAAATTGGGGACAAGGGGAAAAATTTATTGCAAGTTCTCACCTTTTGTCCCCCTTATCCCCCCTGCCCCCCCAATACGGTTCGGTTAAAGGGGAAAGGGGAAAGGGGAAAGGTTTTGAATACATCCTTTCCCCTTTACCCGTTACCCTTTCCCCAGATCATAAGGAAAGTGAAAAATGCTTATCCGAACCGTATTG
>NZ_JAVRCI010000126.1:0-15283 GCF_034530835.1 Nostoc sp. DedQUE12b
TGTCGTTATTTTCAGCTTACTACCTGCTCCTTTCCTTATCCCGAACTCAGGTTATGTAGTAATAGCGAGTGATGGTACCCCTCTGTACGATACTCAAACAGAATTAGGTAATCCGTGGCTGTCGGTTCTAGGTAAAACCTCTTCTCCTCCGGGATGGAATGTCAGCCCTTGCAATTATCAGAATCCTTTCCTGTGCGTCTATCGCAACAAACTTGATGTGGGAAGCGTCGAACTTCAACGCCGGATGTATACTGACAATCGCATTCTGCAAATCCAATTTGAACAACTTGGGTTAGTCCCAGGGCTATTCACCTATAGCAATCCTAATGATAAAGCTAAGGTACTAACTGCATTAAAGGCTGTAATCGCAGATTACTACCAAACGATTACAAAAGAACGTACTTCGACTTATGGCACAACCTACAAAGTTCAGGTGCAACAACCAGAAGAAGTCAAAATTGGTGATTTGCCAGGGTTAAAGTATGGCTTTAAGAGTATAGACCGCTCAGGGCAGGTGCGCGAAAAGTATGTGAGCTATATGGCATTTAATCGGAATTTGTACATTATTACTACAGGCTACGAGCCAGCGGCAAAAAGTAATACATTCAAACAGCTTGCCAGCCTCGAGCAGTTTGAACCTCATTTAAAGACGATTATGGAAAATCTGAAGCTGTCTGAAACTGATCGTTAATATGCTTCTCAGTTAAGTACTGCGCTCATCAAAAGTGTATATTTTTTGCAGTTAACTAGTGATGCTCAAAAATTCAGATCAACTGTCGGCGAACCGGGAGGTATAAGATGGCGAACGATTTACAGGCTGACGATATTCTATTCATTGATGAAGCTAGTATCTCGCCCACTTGCTCAAATCGAAAACTGCAAGGAACATTGGGGGGATGGACACAGATGCGTCAATTGCGATACATCACTAAAAAAGTTGATGGTTCATTCTTCAGTGGTGTTTATCCTGGTATTGCAGAGATCGTTACCCCTTGGCAAATTGTTGATTTGGAGTTCCTTCAACCAAGCCATCCTGTCTATACTTCACGACCAAGACGACCGCTTGAAATTACCTTTGGCTTCTATGCTCCCCGTTCTTCCTTCTGTTATCCCGTTGGCGAACAGGTACTTTAACTGTAACAATTTAAGTTTCTTAATTGCAAATTCCGAATTTGTGTAAGTCATACCTATATAATCCTTGAGAAAGTTTCCTCAACTCTGTGGGATTGCTACTATTACATCACAGCAGAAGTAATTTACCAAGTCATAGTAAATGAGGTTGTGGTTTTGAAATCCCAATTAACTAATCATCGGGTCGATTTACAAGATTGCACTATTTTTTATCAGCAAAGTAGGTTGGAGTCGAGTTCAATCCCTATCCTATTTCTACACGGCTGGGGAATCTCTACTGAGCCTTATCAAGAAGTGTTGAAACTACTAGCACAGCACCATACTATAATTGCTCCTGACTTACCCAGTTTTAGGAGATCAACTTACTCTGGGCTACTTCCCGATTACCTTAGCTATAGCAAATGTCTCCTTTCGTTTCTGAAAGTTTTGGATTTACAACAATTTCATCTAGTAGGACACTCATTAGGCGGAGGTATTGCCATTACTTTATCTACACTTGTTCCAGAAAAAGTCAGAAGTGTAATTCTGGTAGATAGTACCGGGCTGCCCGCGCCATCTATACCAGAGATGATACCGCGGAGGGCAATCGAAATGACAGCTCAAATGTTTCTCCCAAGACGTAAATTGAAATTAGTTGATATTCCTTTGATTTTCTCCTATAACTTGTTATTCAATACAGGAAATCTCATTCAAGGATTGCTAATTTCTGTATACGAAAATATCAACCATCTGCTACCAAAAATCACAGCTCCCTGTTTGTTATTATGGTCAGAAAAAGACCTAACTACACCATTAAGTAACGCTCAAGAAATGGTGGCAAGTATTCCAGGCTCTAAATTAATTACTGTAGAAGAAGGTTTCCACGAATGGGGACTCTGGTATCCTGAGAAATTTACATCACTTATATTGGATTTTATCTGTCAACTTGAGCATTGATACAGCTTGAACTGGGGCAAAGTACAAGCTCAGTCTCAGTTGTTCCCACCGCCCCCTTGCCTCTTTTGACCAAGCTCTGTTGGGGCGGGATTGCAGGTTCCGGGTGTAGGGTGTGGGCGAAGAAGTAGCCCCAACTTTCATGGTGACTAGTATTTTAGGTTTTGCGGTACGGTTAATGCTGCATATCAATACAAGATGGAGGGCAAGAAGGCTCCTGCTGGTTCATTGTACAGTCCGAGGCTCATCAACCTTGCGGTCTCGGTGATACGCAGTCCTTGCTTCAGACACCAGCGGAACAGGTCGGCATTACGCATCGGAAGCAGAAAGCCCTTCCCGGTGAACGCAGGCGCGGCTGTAATCAGCGCCTTTAAGTCTTCATTATTCTCGCCAACAGCGTGACCCAAGAAGCCAATTTCGGTGGCGTAACCCGATACGCGCCCATCATACTCGACGACCGTTGCCGTACCCCGCCCGACAGCTGCCTTTAGTTCGCCTGCCCGGTCATGGCCATGAATGTGATAGCAGAGTTGATTACACGCACTCATATCGGACTCAGTGGCCGGACGAACGCTGCGCCCGGGTATCGTCAAGCCGAGCAGCTGTCCTTGAAACGCCGCCAGTGGCTCACGCACATCGAAGCCAAGTTTCGTATATAGTGCAAGCGAGCAATTGTTATACGCGATTTGAACCAGCCGCACACCAGCGTACTGTTTTTCCTTTGACCGCTGTAAAACATGTTCCATCAGGCTCCGACCAACTGACGCGTTTTGCACAGCGGGGTCTACCGTAATGGGGCCGACCCCAACGATAGTATCGGCTTCCCACAAAAAATTGCTGCCAATGACGCACCCATCAGATGCCTCAGCTACCACCGAATAAACCGCTGGGTGCGCCAACAGTTCGGTCAACCTGCCAACCCCAGATTCCGCAGAAGGAATGTCAGGTGTCAAGCCGTGCTGTTGAGCAATATCACGGAACGCTTGACAAAAAATGGTGCCACAAGGGAGTGCGTCGTCGGGGCGTCCTTCTCGTAGCGTCACCAAAGATGTTTGTTCAAATACTTTGTCCATAATTTTAAATCGGTTCAAGGGTTCCATTCACAACGACATTAAGATGATGCGCTCACTATCCCTCTGACTTGGAAATATGCTGGTAACAAAAAATGATGGAACAAGGAAATTTTTCAACAAATAATTTTGAATTATGGCGAAGCTTACGTAGTGCTGAAATGATTTTTTTTAGGTCTCGTTGGGAGTTTTTAAGTTGCTCAACAGATAAACAGTTAACAATTGGGCAAGCTCTCAATAGTCCATCAGTATAGAAACACTGCTTTGAAAATACTATTGTACCTGGAAGTAGAAGAACGTTTGTCGTTTTTCAATGAATTAGTTGATCTAGATAACCCTGAAAGGAAAGGTAGGCGATTAATTTATCGCACACTTTTTGCACTCAAACAGATGTTGTCTTTTTTCTCTCAAGCTATTGAGCGGAAATATCAAGTAGTTGAAAACATTTACATTCTATCCGATTAACATCAATAGATTATCAATCAACTAATTATAAGTAATCGTTATCTATACTATGTTTGTTGATTAGAATATTGGGTATTAAAAAGTATCATAGACTACAAAGCATTTGGCGATCGCTCTTTGAGGAAAAACTTTTTGGTTTACTGCTGATGACCAAAATAGTTTTATGATTCTCTATGAAAACATATTTGAAATTATTTAGGTTGACTACCAAAATATTCTCAAGCTCATTCTAAAACATGGTGAATAGTAAATCACCTTTAGCTAAATTCGTGCAATGCTGGTTTTGAACCTTCTTCCAGGGTCAAATAAAGTACAGGGAGATGCAAAAGTATGGCTGAACACTCATTTCATGACCAACTGAGTTTAGAGGAACAAACTGAAAAACTCGGCAAGCAAGCAGTAAGCTTAGGTTTGATTCCCAGCTTTGTGGTGCATTACTTTCCCGATACCTGGGTATTTTATATACCCAATGAAACTCAATCGGAACCACTGACACCAGAAGAGGCATACTTTCGTTTAAAGCAACTGGTTAAACAGTAGATATTTTGACAGCAGATTTTTGAAGATAACGGCTAGACACTGCAATTGTTAAGTAACAGTAGTTATGGCAAAACCAGCAATTTTAACCGTCGATGACGATCCAGAAGTATTGCAAGCGGTGTCACGAGACTTACGTCATCAGTATGGCGATCGCTTCCGCATTGTTCGGGCAGATTCAGGTATCACGGCTTTGGATGTAGTGCAGCAACTCAAATTGCGGAATGAAGCAGTTGCTCTATTTCTAGTGGATCAACGTATGCCCCAAATGGGAGGCGTGGAGTTCCTGGAACGGGCAAAAGGCATTTTTCCCGATGCGAAACGTGCCTTGTTGACGGCCTATGCAGATACGGATGCTGCCATTAAATCGATTAATAGTGCCAGACTTGATTATTACTTACTCAAGCCCTGGAATCCACCAGAAGAAAGGCTATATCCGGTTTTAGATGATTTGCTAGATGACTGGCTAGCTGGATTCCGCCCACCCTTTGAAGGCATTCGAGTCATTGGTAATCGCTGGTCGCCTTTTTCACATCAGGTGAAAGATTTCCTAGCACGTAACCAGGTTCC
Organism: Nostoc sp. DedQUE12b; assembly: GCF_034530835.1. Taxonomy (NCBI): domain Bacteria; kingdom Bacillati; phylum Cyanobacteriota; class Cyanophyceae; order Nostocales; family Nostocaceae; genus Nostoc; species Nostoc sp. DedQUE12b. The sequence continues at coordinate 4,707 of NZ_JAVRCI010000126.1, forward strand.
ATTCAAGTGGTTAGATATTGAACTGGAGCCGGATACCGCAAAATTAGTGGAATATGCCCAAGCTGACGGCAGACAGCAATTGCCATTGGTGCTGTTCCCCGATGGTTCCCGGTTAATTCAACCATCTAATTTAGAGATTGCCGCCAAAATTGGACTGCAAACTCAGGCAGAGCGACCTTTCTATGACTTAGCGATCGTGGGTGCTGGCCCTGCCGGACTGGCAGCCGCCGTCTATGGCGCTTCTGAGGGATTAAGTACTGTCTTAATTGAGCGTGAAGCGCCAGGAGGACAAGCAGGTACGAGTTCGCGGATTGAAAACTATTTGGGGTTTCCTGTTGGCTTAAGTGGCACTGATTTGGCAAGGCGGGGAGTCACTCAGGCGCGGCGATTTGGGGTAGAAATTCTCACTCCTCAAGTAGTAGCTGGGGTTCGACTGGAAGATCCTTATCGGATTCTGCAATTGGCAGATGGTAGCGAGATTAGTTGCCATGCACTTTTAGTTGCAACCGGTGTTTCTTACCGTTGGTTAAATGTTCCAGGAGCCGAGAAGCTCACAGGAGCGGGAATTTATTACGGTGCTGCCATGACTGAGGCGATCGCCTGCACCAACGAAGAGGTTTACTTGGTAGGCGGGGCAAACTCTGCCGGACAAGCAGCAATGCACTTTTCTAAGTATGCCAGCAAAGTGATTATGTTGGTGCGGGGTGAGTCACTATCATTGAGTATGTCCCAATATTTGATTGACCAAATTGCCGCCACTGAAAATATCAAAGTTTGTACAGGTTGCAGCGTTGTAGAAGTCAAGGGAGAAGAATATTTAGAAGCAATTACGATCGCCCATGCCAACACTGGAGAAACCGAAACCGTGCCAGCGCGATCGCTGTTTATTTTCATCGGTGCTAGCCCTAAAACTGATTGGCTCGATGGTGTTATTCACCGCGATGCTCAAGGGTTTATCATCACAGGGCCAGACTTAGTGCATAATGGCAAATCTCCTCGTGGTTGGCCTTTGGAACGGTCTCCTTTCTTATTAGAAACCAACATTCCCGGAATCTTCGCAGCCGGAGATGTCCGCTACGGCTCAATTAAGCGCGTGGCATCCGGTGTCGGAGAAGGTTCGATCGCCATTCAATTCGTTCACCGCTACCTAAGTAATGTTTAGCTAAAGCAGCCAATACTAAGCTGTATAAAATCTGCAAACCCTCTCCCCTGATCCTCTTTCAAGGGTAGGTATTTTGTATTTAACAATTTTTTGGCTATTTCAGCTGATGCTTAAATCCTGAAATGACCAAACCATGTGAAACAATTGAGAATTTTCTCAACTATTTTCGAGATTCTGAAAAATCTACCCTTGAAAGCCTCTGGCCCTTACCCCTCGGTCACTGAGCGTAGCCGTTGGCGCAGCCTCTTGTAGAGAAGTGCTGCCCCCTTCATTAGACTTCTTGGCATTTGTCGGGGTAAAGGGGAAGGTGGGACCCCCTCTGGGGATAAGGGGCAGGGGAAAAGGGTAAAAAACTCAAAATCCTTTCCCTTTAACCTTTTCCCTTTTCCCTAAGAGTGCAAAAATATATTTTTGCAAGAGGTCTATTGACTTGCGTTGATCCCAATCACTCCGATGACGATTAAGGCGATCGACACAAGTTTGATGAATGTGGCAGATTCCCGAAACCAAATAATACCAATAAGAGCTACTAGAATAGTTCCTAATCCAGCCCAGACAGAATAGGCGACACTTACTTCAAGTCTCTTGAGGGCAAAGGTCAAAAAAGTAAAACAAAGTCCATAGAAGACAAATATTAATACTGAAGGAACTATTTTAGTAAATCCCTCCGATAATTTCATGCAAGTTGTGCCTGAAACCTCAAAGAGGATTGCTAATATAAGGTAAATCCAACTTGTTGACATATTTTTTGTAAGTGGTTTGTTAAGAGCAACTCGCCCTAAAAATAGAATAAACCTCCTGAAGTAAATCATGAAAAATTTTTACAAGTGTAATATCAATTCTCCATGAAGATGCTTTGGAAGTAAGGTGTAGCGAAAGCAAATATATGCAGTTTCACAAAGAAACGATCTAAGTAAATACAGTTCAGATAGAGCAACAAAACCCTTATATAGAAACGTGATTTATCGCTTTTTGAAAGACTAATTATCTCGACCAATAACCCTTAATCGAAGATATTGCGATACAAGTAGTCCAACATTTAAAACCAAACGTGCAGTAGTATAATTGAGGCTGATTCCGGGGCTTTATGGCGATGAAATTGCTCAAGTATTAGGGCAACATCTGCTGTAGTGTGATTGTGTTTTTGTCCTACTAATGGTATGAAAGATGACGGCTCAATTTGAATACAGCACTCTTGCCGATCCACAGGATATTCAGCAGCTAATATATATCCTTGAGCAGTGTTTCATCAGCGGATTTGGTGGCGAGGAAGCTTATGTTAATCTCATTGGCGTAGAAAATTTCCGTATTATTCGGGGATTTGGGCAATTAGTTGGTGGATTGGCAACTCTGGATATGGGTCAGTGGTGGGGTGGTGTGCGTGTACCAATGACAGGAATCGCCGCTGTGGGTATTGCTCCAGAATATCGCGGTTCGGGAGCTGCGATCGCTCTCATGCAGCAGACGCTCAAGGAACTTTATGCTAGAGGTATACCGCTCTCTGCTCTTTATCCAGCTGTGCAAATTCTGTATCGAAAAGTCGGGTATGAGCAAGGGGGTAGCTGGTGTAATTGGGAAGTTGCTACTAGGAATATCCAAGTGCGAGAGCAATCCCTACCTTTGCAACCCATAGTAAATATCAATCATCAAGTCTTTCATCAACTATATCAGCAGCAGGCGAGACAAACGCATGGATATTTAGACCGACATCCCGCAATCTGGGAGCGGTTAATTCAACCAGATGAGAAGGAAACATTTTACGCATACTTTATCGGTACAAAAGATAAACCCGAAGGTTACATCCTCTTCAGCCAACATTCAAAAGAGGATGGCGCAATCCTGCGAATCAAAGATTGGGTAATTCTCACAACTGCGGCCGCACAGACATTCTGGTCTTTTCTTGCCAGTCATCGCTCCCAAATTGAACATGTGCGATGGAGAAGTTCTGTTATCGATTCTTTGACATTGCTGCTACCAGAGCAAACTGCCAAGCTTAAGAATACGATGCGTTGGATGCTGCGGGTAGTAGATGTAGTCAAGGCGTTGGAGATGCGGGGTTATCCATCGAGACTTGAAGCTGAATTGCACTTAGATATTCAAGATAATTTGCTAGATGCAAATAATGGTAAATTCATCCTTTCTGTTGCCAATGGACGTGGTGAAGTTACAAAAGGTGGGAAGGGTGAATTGCAGTTAGATGTACGCGTATTGGCACCATTGTATACAAGTTTGTTCACCCCTTACCATTTGCAGATAGCCGGAAAACTGGATGGGACAGAAACAGCTATTTCAGCAGCTACGCAAATATTTGCAGGTGCGTCACCTTGGATGGCCGATTTCTTTTAATGTGAGTTTGACGAACCTTTCCCTGTGTTGAACTAAAGTTCAAGTCTGTTCTTCTTTCCCCTTAGGTCGAGGGTCAGTTTTAACAAATAGCTCACAACTCATCCGTATTTACCCCGTTTCCATTTAATTCGCTTTGTGAAATAAAGTGTAATTTCGTATCAACTTTTTATAATCCAGTTTTAGTTGATACATACTGAAAGCAGTCATAAGATACTTGATGAGTACAAGGATTTATATGATCAGCAAAATAATCAAAGCTCTAACAACTGACAAAGAAAAAAACCTGCAAGCTCCAGTCGAAATGGAGGAACTATCAGACGCAGAAGCTATTAACGTAGTAGGGGGTGGCGTCACGACGACGAAGACAATTCCTTCGGACGACGTACGAGACAAATTACTGTGTGAAATTTACCAAATGCATTACTACCGACCGTTTTTGGGGGGCGGGTCGTGTGTTGGGTTGTTCACCCATACATAATAGTTCACACCCGCACATCAAACCTACAACCTCGATTTGCTGGAACAAATTTCTGTACCACTTCTGCTAGTTCGGGGCTTTCCGATACCTGGCACTGCCCAATATTGCAAATTGGCAATGCTAGTTGATCAGGTGAGCATTTGTGCTTGCCCTTGTGAACCTTCTGACCAGCCAGCAGCTTACTACCCCAGTAGGACTTGCTGGCTTTTTTTAGTTTCGGTTTATACCTTTGGCAAAACCCACGATACTTTTTGGCACATTCATCATACAAGTTTGTTCGCTCCCTACTATTTGCAAATAGCTGGAAAACTGCATGGAACAGAAACAGCTATTTCAGCAGCTACGCAAATATTTGCAGGTAGTTCTCCTTGGATGGCTGATTTTTTTTAATGTGAGATGCCAACGAACCTTTCTTGAGTTGAACTAAAGTTCAAGTCTGTCCCTTTTGAGTTGGCTACGGTGTATACACAAGTCTGAAATAGTTTACTCACCTGGTTTTTGCGTCAGTTTTACCCCACCCTAACCCTCCCCGATATATTGGGGAGGGAACTAGATTTCTTGTTTCCTCCCGTTTATTGGGGGGATTAAGGGGGTTAGGGTGGGGTGACGCGGATGGTGATGGGAAGCCAGAGAACTGAATATCACGCCATTACAAGGGTTTCACTTAAGTTGACACGTATGGGCAGTGCCGTCCCTACGCGAAATATATATAAGTAGGTGGGTTTTAGTGAATGGGTTTTACTTTCTCTCTCTACAAAACATAAGCTGGAAACATAATTAATCCTTTGCTCGTCCTTCCGCTAGATTAACAATTTCTGTTATTGTCAACTCACACCACAAATAAAACTGTCAGCGATTTGCTTTTAATAAGTAATGATGATTTATCGTGCTTATCTAATCCCAAATATCATCTCCCAAAATAACTCAATGGTATTTATGACTTTTTCTCCGGAAGTTCAGCACAATCATCAGAAAAAAATCTAAGTAAAGCTGATTAGTCGCTCCTAACTTGCACACCCACAATCACAACATGAAATCACATTTACTAGCGATCGGTTTAAGCAGTTTGGTTCTAGTTGCAGGACAAGCTAAAGCCTCACAACTACAGTCTTGGTACTATGATTCTAGCCAAAACCAATTAGACCTAACTACCACTACGGGAATACAACCAAAAGCCTTTTTATTAGATAATCCTAATCGATTGGTAATTGACTTACCTGGAACTAATTTTAATTCCGATACTGTCAAACGAAGTTTTGGTAAGGCGGTAAAAGAAATTCGCCTTGGCAAACCAGACTCTCGAACCACTCGTTTTGTCGTCGAGTTAGCTCCTGGTTATGATGTTACTTCCCAAAATATATCAATTAAAGGAGATTCCCGTTCTCATTGGATTTTCAAATTCAATTCCTTTAACCGCCAAAGTAATCCCATTGTTGGGGAAAATAAAGAAGATATTGCTATCAAATCCACAGATGCATCAACATTTGCTGGAGTTGTGAATCTTGGTCAAGAAATGGTTGGTATTAGTTCTCAGATTCGCAGTTTGTTAGCAAGTTATAAATCATTGAATCCGGGAATATTTTTCTTAGATTTAGATACAGGAAACTATATAGATATTAATGGTGAAAAAAGATTTGCTGCTGCCAGTACAATCAAATTTCCCTTATTAGTGGCTCTTTTCCAAGAAATAGACGCTGGTAGAATTAAACTCACCGATAAATTAGTGATGCGGCGCGATCTAAAGGTTGGTGAAGCTGGAACTATGCAATACAAACCCATCGGCACTAAATTTAGCGTCCTCCAAACTGCTACCTTGATGATGACAATTAGCGATAATACAGCCACAAATCTGATTCTTGATCGCTTGGGTGGTGCAGCAAAAGTTAGCCAACGTTTTCGCAGCTGGGGATTGCAAAGTACAGCAATGCGGAATCTACTTCCAGACCTCGCTGGCAAAAATACAACTAGTTCTAAAGATTTGGTCAGATTGGCGGCGTTAGTTTCTAATAATCGTTTGCTATCTCCAACTAGCCGCAATCAAGTTTTAGGCATCATGCGCCGTGTTAAAACTAATAGTTTGCTACCAGCCGGTATTGGTAAAGGAGCTACCATTGCCCACAAAACTGGTACATTGAGATTTATTATTGGTGATGCGGGTATTATTCAAATGCCCAATGGAAAAAGCTATTTAGCAGGTGTTTTGGTGCAAAGACCAAACCACGATCGCAGAGCAGGTGATTTTGTTCGTGAAGTTTCCAGAAGAGTCTATAATTACCTAGACAATACCAAAGTTAGCAATATACAACCAATACTTGGCGATGCCTCCGGTGGTCACTGAGCGCAGCCGAAGTGCGGGCTACGCCTACGCACTCGTTAGTCAAGCGATCGTCACAGTTTGAAGAGTGCTGAGTGCTGAGTGCTGAGTGCTGAGTGCTGAGTGCTGAGTATTGAATGCTGAGTGCTAAGTATTGAGTAATTTACTCTCAGTCAAGGTACTCACTACTCAGCATTGAGTAGGGTGAATAAGTTTGTAGTAAGGACTTTAGTCCTTGGCTTGAGGGCTTTAGCCCTCACTACGAACTCTGCAATTGCACTAAATTGCAAAAATAGGGACGTACATCTGTACATCCCTACATATCTATCTGTATTCAGGTATTTCGTCGTAAAATGAGATTAACTCAGGAAATTTGGTGTACCACTATTACCACTCCTACCAACAGCAGGAATTTCCACTATGTCATCTGTAGCTTGACCAGTGCCGTCATTGACAACGTAATTAGTGTTACCCACATGTCCATTAGGGATAAACAATTGTGGATGGTCAAAGGGCGCTTTATCAAACCGAACTCGGTCATCAGTCAGCGCTTTTAAAAAGGCGACCAATTCCTGTTTTTCTTCTGGTGAGAGCTTGAGCGGCGGAAGTAGTCCAAAATCACCACCACGATTGTAAAAATCAATCACTTGCTCTAGAGTCGCCTGACCTCCATTGTGGAAGTAGGGAGCAGTTAGTTCCACATTGCGAAGTCCAGGTGCTTTGAAAGCTCCATTTGCAAACACAGCTTCACTGGAATTCAATGGTGGATTAAGGGTTGGGGGATTTTCGCCAAGGAGATCCTTAAATTTACCCAACTGAGCTAATCGTGCCTCTGAAAGCGGATTAGGTTGACCGTTATTCTGCAAACCGTCATTACTACCCAAACTGGGGTCTTCTGTGGCAAGTCTGACACCGATATTGAAGAAACCAGTGTCTTGAGGGGATTTTGGCCCGAACGGCGCACGTTTGATTCGTCCCTCTTTAGCCACGTTGCTCACTGAAGCAGCTGTTAATTCTAATCCACTGTGGCAACTAATACACAGAGCTTTGCCCTCAAACAGTCCTTTCCCTCGTTGCTGCTGCGCAGTTAGGGCGCTGGTGTTTCCTTCCAAGTAGCGATCATAGGGCGTATCGTAGGAAATGAGTGTAGACTCGTACAACTGAACTGCCAGACCAAAGAATAACGAGAAGTTGTACTCTAGCAATGTGTACTCATTAGTCTGCAAAGAGCGATCAGGCCTCTTGATAATAGTCCGTTTACCCTCAGAGTCAACTTGGATGAGTCGATTAGAATTCCACCACTCCGGCTTGAAAGCGTCTTGAATCATCTGAGTGTAGGTTCCATCTTTAAGTCCAGGTTGAGGCGATCTACTATCTTTACCTAAAACGCTGTCTTGTGGATGCACAATCTGTTTAGCTAGCGGTCTAAGAGCTAATAACTTTTTTGCAAGTTTTCGAGGGAGCTTTTTACCCTTATCAATCCTCAGAGGTGTTATGTCAATTCGCCCGAATTGATTAACCCCCCCAAACTTATCACCAATTTCTTCAAAAGTGCGACCATCTGCGGATGACTCAAAGGAATTGAGTGGCGGCCCGACAGCTTGAGATGCCAAAGACGAGTTCTTTAGGCTGACTTTTACAAATTCTACACGAATTGGATTTATAGCCTTGACGAGGGCAGCGTTAGGATCTCTTAAACCTAAGGGATTCACCCCATTAAAGATGTTTTCTGCCCTTCCATCCCAAAAGTTGCGGAAGTTGAATGCGGCATTAATCACGCTTGGCGTGTTACGCGGCGCAACGCGCCGCACATTGATACCTTTTACGTTAAACACCGAATCTGGCTCGGTTGTAACTTTGTCTTCTGCATCCCCAGGTATAACATCCACAAACTTCGTATAGAACATCCCCTGAGAAGAACTGACATCGTTACGGTCAGATATAACAGTCTTAGGATCGTTTGGGTTTGACAGCTTGTGGAAAGGAAAATCTTCTGGTTTGAGCTGATAGTTTGGTAGTCCGCCGACATTAAAAACTGAATCTGGATTCTCTGTACCGTCGGCGTTGACCCGCAAAAGCCCAGGAGCAATCTGATTTTTGGATCTATTGTCAGCTCCAGCGTGGAAATGACAACTAGCACAGGAGGTCTTTCCATCACTCCCAACCTGCATATCCCAAAAAAGAGTCTTTCCTAATTTGATTGCAGCTGTTTTGTCTCTTACGAAGTCTCCAAGATTGTCAGGTTCTGGAACCGATACGCTTTTGAGAGAAATTGGGGATGGGGCTGTAACCCCTGCTGATACAGTATTCCCGGCTATTATTGCTGCCAGAATAATAGCAGCAATTGTTGCAGTCCTTGAAAATTTCGATCTCAAGTACTTAGGCTTGTCATATCTGAATCTCCACTCTTGCTGCTTTATTTTTGTCACCAAAGATTTGAGCAAAAATCGACCTCTTGAGGTCAGCAATAAGTAACTAGATAAGGCAGTCGTAAAGATTACTAAGCTGATTATGGGTATAATCCCCATAGTTGTATTATAAAGTAACACCGAGATAAAGTATACATTTCCGAGGAAGTTTTAAAATTAATATTCATGTAAAATGAACATGCAAATTACGAATTTTACGTGAACACAAAAAACCCTCTTGGGGCTATGAATCATATATTGAGTTGGATAAATTGATTATTCTAGATTGAATTTGCATTAACTAAACTATTAAATATATTTTATCGATAAGAGTTTGATAAAATGTTTAGATATTTAAATTAGATATAACTTACTTATCAGTCGTACTTTTTGGATATTTTAATGTTACTACATCAAAGTTCTGGTCGGTGGCGCTTAGGGCTAACATTATCGCTATTGACGGTCTTGTTATGGGGAATTTTACCTATTGCCCTTGCAGTAATTCTACAAGTACTTGATGTTTATACCGTAATTTGGTTTCGTTTTTTAGTATCATTTGTATTGCTTGCTGTGTATTTAGGGATACGCGGCAAATTACCAAAATTAGAGCAACTGCGCTCTGCTTCGGGAAAATTATTAGCGATCGCGACAATATTTTTAGGGATTAATTACTTTTCGTTTACCCAAGGTTTAGCATTAACATCGCCTGCTAACGCTGAAGTTCTCATTCAATTATCTAGCCTTTTATTAGGTTTTGGAGGGTTAGTAATTTTTAAAGAACGTTATCGGCTGTCTCAATGGATTGGCGTTAGTGTCATGATTTGTGGTTATATTTTATTTTTTCGCGAACAACTAACGAATTTAATTACAGCACATGGCACATATATACTAGGTAGTGCTTTAATTGTGCTAGGAGCAATGGCTTGGGCTATTTATGCTTTGGCACAAAAGCAGTTATTACAATCTTTATCTTCTACCAGCATCATGTTGATAATTTATGGGGGCTGTGCTTTATTATTCACTCCTCTAGCCAAAATTAAATCACTTTTTATACTTGATGCTTTCCATTTAGGAATGTTGATTTTTTGTGCCTTGAATACTTTAATCGCTTACGGTGCTTTTTCTGAATCATTACAACATTGGGAAGCATCACGAGTAAGTGCAGTAATAGCTTTAGCTCCCATTGTGACATTAATATCAGTCGCAGTTGTATCAGTTATTGCACCTGATTGGATACCACCAGAACACTTCACCCTCATAGCAATATTTGGAGCGGGTTTAGTAGTTACAGGTTCAGTAGCGATCGCACTTGGGAAAAGCTGATTAATCGCCATATTTTTCAGAAAATTTACTAGATTTTTCATCTAGTAAATTTGTGCAATATTCAAAGCTACAACATAAATACTGAGGCAGACTATTTTTTATTTGTTATGATTTAATAGTGAAGGCAAACTACTGAAGTCATCTAGATACTTTACTCATCTGCGTGACTTTGTAGGATTTAATTGTTGACTTGATAGCCGAAAAAACCTTGAAGAAGAATTCAAAAATCAAAATTCAGGAGTCAGAATAAATTACTAGGGTATTGGGAATCACTACTTTTTTGACTACTAAATCTAAGATTTAGTGGAAATTATAAACCCATTTATACCCTTTATTTTAAGCCAGCTACATTCGCAAGTCATACATTAATTCATCGTGAATTATAATTACTGACTCCTAAATTCTGTTTTGAGAAAATTGAGGCTAATAACTTTAAGTAAACCAAGCAGGGCGCCCGAATAACTACCAAAGCCAACACCCGATAAAACCAGACCACCGAAACAGTTGAGCGATGAATAGTTTGTTTGGTAATTGGGCCAGCACCCT
>NZ_JAVRCI010000127.1:0-14545 GCF_034530835.1 Nostoc sp. DedQUE12b
GAGTGCTGAGTGCTGAGTGCTGAGTGCTGAGTGCTGAGTGCTGAGTGCTGAGTTAGAAGTTAGGAGTTAGGAGTTAAGAGTTAAGAGTTAAGAGTTAAGAGTTAGGAGTTAGGAGTTTTGTTTATCTCCTTGTCCCCTTGTCCCCTCATCTCCCTACTCCCCTGCCCCTCTGCTCCCCTGCTCCCCTGCCCCTCTGCTCCCTCATCCCGTGAATTAAGTAATAATAGTCACCCTGCCTGTATCTAAATCGTAACGACCCCCAACAATTTTCAATTTGCCGGACTCCACCTGCTCAGTTAAAAGCTTTGATTTTTGCAACCGTTCAATTTGATATTGCACATTTGCTACCACAGCGTTTTCAACTGCATCACCGGGCTGATCTTTGACCTTTTTCAGGGCTGGCTTAATTGCCTTAACAAAAGTACTAATATCACCAAGTAACGATTCGTTTTGTACAGCTGCGGTTACAGCCCCACAGCGCTCATGGCCCATCACCATCAGCAGTGGAGAACCTAATAAGACAACTGCATATTCAATACTACCGATCGCTTCATGTGTGGCAATATTTCCGGCAATCCGAACATCAAAAATGTCCCCAATGCCTTGATCGAAAACAATTTCTGCGGGTACTCGTGAATCCGCACAACTAAGAATAGTTGCAAATGGATGTTGAGCTTGAGCAACTTCGTGCAGCCGCAGTTCAGATTGATCGGGGTATTGGGGATGATGCTGAATAAATCGCTGATTTCCCTCGATCAGCTTTTGCAATGCTGCATCGGGACTGAGAGATTCAGGGGAAGTTGAGGGGATTTCGGCAGCTTTCGCCTGTTCTACCCGCCAGAGTAAATCGCTGGCAGATAGCATCATCCCAAACGCCCCGGTCATTCCTAACTTCAAAAAGTCACGACGTTCCATGAAATGCTTCATTGAATTTATAACTCTCTTACATCGACGCTACACATCTAACAGAGCGAATCTCCATTACATCGGAAACGTAACAAGTACCTCCGAACTTATTCAGGAGTGGTTTGATATTTTCGACAACAGGCTTGAGTTGTTCTGGCATACAAAACGCGAGGATGTAAACATTATCAAGCATGGTCATGTCTAAATCTTCTGTCGTTCCTCGTAATCCTTTGCCAGCAACATTTCGGATTATGGCATGGTTATGTACACCCGACTTGTCTAAATTATCTAGAATTTTGGCAAGTTCAAAGGAGTTAGCGATAATTTCTATCTTTTTAACTACGTGCATATTATTACCTCCAAAATAGGTTAATTCCGTAGAGATATAACGGAATTCCGACAATAATATTGAACGGGAATGTCACTGCTATAGCGGTAGAAACATACAGGCTGGGATTTGCTTCGGGAACAGTCATCCGCATAGCCGCCGGGACAGCGATGTAAGAAGCACTAGCACACAATACAGCGAACAACAGCGAATCTCCGCGAGGCATACCGATCAATTTGGCAATTACCAACCCAATACCTGCATTGAGTATAGGAATTAGTATGGCAAATAAAATCAGGAAAACTCCGGTTTTTTGCAAGTCTTTAATTCTTCTAGCAGCCACCAATCCCATGTCAAGTAAAAAGAAGGTGAGAACGCCATAAAACAACCCTTGAGTAAAGGGTTCTAATGCGTGCCAACCGCGTTCTCCTGTCAAGATACCTATTAATAGACTACCGACTAATAGAAAAACTGAACTATTAAGAAATGCTTCTTGCAAAACTTCCGGCCACGAAAAGTCCCGCTTTCCATCGGCGGTGAATATATTCACCAAAATTAAACCAACTATAATCGCAGGGGATTCCATCAAAGCAAGAGCTGCCACCATGTAACCATCAAAAGTAATGCCAAGTTCAGTTAAAAAAGCGCTAGCTGTGATGAAGGTGACAGCACTGATAGAACCGTAGGTTGCTGCGATCGCAGCCGCATCGTAAGTATCTAATTTCCACTTTAGGATAAAAAAGGTGTAAATTGGAACAACGCAAGCCATCATCATTGCTGCCGCGAGTGTTAGAATTACATCCTGAGTTACACCGCTTTTGATTAGTTCTACTCCTCCTTTAAAACCAATCGCCATCAGCAGATACAACGAAAATAGTTTGGGTACTGGTGCAGGAATTTCTAGATCGGACTTGACAAAAACAGCAGTCATGCCTAAAAAGAAAAATAGGATTGGCGGATTCAAAATGTTGGATACAATTAAGCTGAGATCCATATCCACCCCTCCTTGTATTGGTTAAACCTGAAATTAAAGAAATTTTTCATCTTTAAAAATTTAACGGTTGAATCATGATGTATTGTGTATCGCTACCCAATATCAATTGGGTACTCAAGGAGCGAATTGTCCTATTCGTGACAATACTTATTGATTAGGTGTTAAACAGCGCTAATAACTTGAAAAAGTGAGAGCTTGCCAAACATTTTTTGATGTTGGATTCCCCGTCGCTGATCTTACGACAGAAAGTGTAGGGAGAACTCGCGATCAACGTATTTAGCGTAGAAAAAATTAACGTATTGTAGAGGCAATTCATGAATTGCTCTTACACAAACCTTGCTCTTTGTTGACCAAGTTTCGTTAAGATATTGTAACCTGGGCAATAGCAACTCTCTATTGATGTGATGCCAGGCGTAGGCATAGCCCGCACTTCGGCTACGCTCAGTGACCGTCGGAGACATCGCTTTTTCACATCCATGACAACAACCATCGACTTTCTCAGTCACCTTAACCCTAGCCAACGTCAAGCTGTCGAACATTACTGTGGGCCGTTGCTAGTTGTTGCTGGCGCAGGTTCCGGTAAAACACGAGCGCTGACTTATCGCATTGCGAATCTGATTCTGAAACACCGTGTCGATCCAGAAAATATCCTGGCGGTTACTTTTACCAATAAAGCCGCGCGGGAGATGAAAGACCGGATTCAACGGCTGTTTGCTGAACAACTGGCAATGAAACAACACGGACAGCGATTGGATTTGTTGACAGAATACCAACAAACGCAACTGCGATCGCAAGTTTACAAAAACACGATCAAAGATTTGTGGTGTGGGACTTTCCACAGTCTATTTTCTCGTATTCTCCGCTTTGATATTGAAAAATACGTAGACGAAAGAGGACGCCGTTGGGATCGCAATTTCTCTATTTTTGATGAATCAGATGTGATGACTCTGATTAAGGAAATTGTCAATAAACAGTTAAATTTAGACGATAAAAAATTTGATGCCCGCTCTGTCCGCTACGCTATTAGTAATGCTAAAAACCAAGGTTTTTCACCCCAAGAATTTGAGCAAGAACAACCGAATTATCGTGGACGGGTAATTGCCCAAGTTTACAATTTATATCAAGATAAGTTAGAACAAAACAACGCTCTCGACTTTGACGATCTAATTCTTGTACCTACTAGATTATTTCAACAAAACGAGCAAGTATTAGGTTACTGGCATCGCAAGTTTCGTCATATCCTCGTAGATGAATATCAGGATACTAACCGCACTCAGTATCAACTTATTCATTTATTGGTTACTAATGGCGAAACCAGAAAGAGCGAATGGGAATGGGAAAATCGCTCAGTTTTTGTTGTCGGCGATGCAGACCAATCAATTTACAGCTTTCGGATGGCAGATTTCACCATCCTGCTAGGATTTCAGGAAGACTTTGGCGATGGTTTGGTAGATGATGACACCCGGACGATGGTTAAGCTAGAAGAAAACTATCGTTCTTGTGAAAACATTCTGCAAGCGGCTAATGAATTAATTGAAAATAACACCCAACGGATTGATAAAGTTCTGAAGGCGACGCGGGGGACGGGTGAGCAGATTACTTGTCATAAAGCCGATGAAGAACTTGCAGAAGCGGCATTTGTAATTAATCAAATTCGCACTTTAGAACAGCAAAATCCAGAGCTGAACTGGGGTAGTTTTGCTATACTTTATCGGACAAACGCCCAATCTCGCCCCTTTGAACAATTGTTAGTAGAAAAACGAATTCCTTACACGGTTGTAGGAGGAATTAAGTTTTACGATCGCAAAGAAATTAAAGATATTATCGCATATTTAAGAGCGATAAATAACCCATCTGATACAGTCAGTTTATTACGAGTCATCAATACTCCCCGGCGGGGAATTGGTAAAGCAACCATTGATGCTTTAGAGGATGCCTCTAAGGTATTAGGGATGACCCTGTGGGAAATTCTCAACGACGAAACATCAGTTAATACATTAGCTGGAAGGTCTGCAAAGGCGGTAAATGGTTTTGCTAAAATGATTCAACGTTGGCAAGAACAAGTCACAACAGTTTCCGTTCCTGAACTTGTAAATATAGTGCTGGAAGACTCTGGCTATATCCAAGATTTGCAAAGCAAAGATACAGATGAAAATGAAGAACGGGTGAAAAACGTTAAGGAACTTTACAATGCTGCAATCGAATTTCAAGAAGAAGAAAACGAAGATGTTTCCTTACAAAACTTTCTTAGCGACAAAGCTCTAAATCCTGACGATAACTTAAAAGAAGGGCAAACAGCCGTTTCTTTGATGACTTTGCACGCTTCCAAAGGTTTGGAATTTCCCGTGGTGTTTTTGGTGGGATTAGAACAAGGGCTATTTCCCGGTTCCCGATCGCTAAGTGACCCCGCATCTTTGGAAGAAGAACGCCGCTTGTGTTATGTGGGGATTACTCGCGCCCAAGAAAGGTTGTATTTATCACACGCGCGGGAACGTCGTTTGTATGGTTCTCGTGAACCTGCTGTGCGATCGCAATTTCTCGACGAATTACCAGAAGAATTATTATCTACTCAACGCCTGAGTCGTCAAACTTATACCAAAACTGCCTCTACTTCTAATGGAAAACAAGACGGAACGCAAAATTGGCAAGTAGGCGATAGAGTATTACACAAAACTTTCGGTCTTGGTGAAATTACGCATGTATTTGGAACGGGTAATAAGATGTCTGTGGCAATTAAATTTGCCAGCTTAGGACAAAAAATTGTTGACCCAAGAGTAGCACAGTTGCAACGAGTAGAGTAAGAGGTATATAAACTACCAGATAGACTATATTTTGATGGTGCGTTGCTACAGGACAAGCTGTGTCAACTACAGAAGAAGCATTTATAGCTCCAGAACATGCTGTAGTAACTAAAACTTGTTCATTTGTAACTCCAGAACGTACTGGACTAACTAAAACTTGTTCATTTGTAACTCCAGAACGTACTGGACTAACTAAAACTTGTTGATTAATAAGTTAGGAAGAAGTTTTATTAACTAAAACTCCTATTTTACTTATCATTTTTGGACTTTTTATAATTAATAATGAAATTGATTAAATCCAACTTTAGTTTTACTTATCTAAAAACGAGTATTTGTAACTAAAACATCAACATTTATAAGTTGAGCTTAAGTTGTATTAACTCCAGCTTCTTCTGAACTTATCAAAGGATAAGTTTTTGTAACTTGTTGTTTTTCATATTTCAATTTCTTCAAAGTGTTCAACAGTAGGAAATGGTTCATAAAAATGATGCAGAAGTTTTTTCCACTCTTGATACTCAGCAGAATTTCTAAATCCAACAGTATGAGATTCTAAAGTTTCCCATTTGACAATTAATAAGTATTTACCTTGAACTTCTATACATTTATGCAATTCATGCGATAAATATCCGTCCATTGAGGAAATAATTTTAGAAGCTTCTTTAAAAGCAGCTTCAAAATCTGATTCTAGACCAGGTTTAACATGAAGTATAACTGCCTCAAGAATCATAAAGTTTGCGGTGAATAATTACGCTGATATTATGCTGATATTATTTAGTATAAAGTAGACGTGATGTCTAGGACGAGCTACACCTACGCACATATTTGATTGTAAGGGACTTCCAAATAAAAAAATACTCAACTACTTATTGTGGGGTGGGCATCTTGCCCGCCCTATTAAACTGGGCGGGCAAGATGCCCACCCCACAAGATTGGATAATTTATTTGTTGGAAGTCCCTAATTAAAACTAATTCTTCAGTAAATAGATAATCGCAGCACAAAACTCTTCGTAGTATCCTTGGGAATCAGTTTCACTGAAGCCTAAAATTAAGTTTTGTCTATCTTCTTCTGTAATTGTGTTGATGATTTCCAATATTGGCTCAAGAGCTTTTGCACGTAAATCTTTCAGCTTGTTAATATTGAGTCCAAGTTTATCAATTGTTATTTCAGCAGCTAATTGCTTTTCTAAATTATTTGTCGCCAAAATCTGACCGTCATCAGTGTACCTAAAAAACTCTGCACAGTTAATATCTAGAAGCGAAACAAAGAGATGTTCATCATGCCATTTATCTTTCTCCTTACCACAATGAAGAGGTTCTTTGGGTACTGTATCTTTTTGGCATGATGCCAATATATTTGTGTATTCTAGCGCTAATTGAGGATAAGTTGTTCTTGGTTTTAAATGTTCAAGATGGCTATCGTCAGTATTAATGCGTCTTCCACAGTAACAGCAAATAAAACCTTGCTCTTGCAACAAGGAATTATGTACATCGGTTTTTTGTGGTTTGCTAAAATTTTCCCAACTTGGTTGCCAATTCTCATTAGCTAGATTTTTCCACACGGTAAAACTTTCTGGCTCCTCACTTTTTTTGATATATTTCACCGCTTCAAAATCTCTTTGCGTCGAATAGATACACTTGCTTTTACTAATTCTGGTTCATCTTGTCCAATAATATCAGCAATTTCCTGAGATAATTGCCTAGCACCATCAAGATTTCCTTCATCAATGAGCCTAAATAACTCATGTAGACGATCTTTAATTTCTTGTGGACGTGCTGGGACACCCATGAGGTCTTCTAAAATACGATTGCTGTCTCTTCCAAAGGAACTTTCTGGTCTTTTAGCAACAACACCTTCGTTTGTTTTCTCTAAAATAAAAATTCCTTCTGGCTTGACTTGGCTAATTACTTGAGGCGAATGGGTGGTGACAATAAATTGGCAATTGGGAAATATTCTGGTCAAAGCTGAAATAATTTCTCGTTGCCATTTTGGATGTAGGTGGAGTTCAATTTCATCAATTAAAACAACGCCACTACCTTGGAGTGGATCTGGTAAACTTGGATTGGCTATTGCTAATCGTCTTGCTAAATCTCCCACCATAGCCAACAAGCATTTCTCCCCATCAGATAACTGATTAATGATTAGTTCCTGACCTTGTTTTTTTACAGTCATTCGCAGAGGAGAACGACGAACTCGTAAATTAGAAAATCCTGAAAGTAGTGAATAAATTGCTTTTCTCACAGATTCGAGTTGGTGATTTCGATATTCAGGGATATCTCGCCTTTCTTCGTTTTCCAAATCCTCTAATACTTTAAACCATTGAAAGAAGCTATTAAAGCTGATTTGTACTCCATTGAGTGCCTGGTCATAAGCATCTATCTGTTCAAACAAATGCTCATCTTGTATCTCTAAGGCAATATCAATAACTGCACGATTAACCGGATAATAAACCACCAGAGGCAAGTTAGCCTCAGAATTAGATTCTAATAAATGGCGTATTTCATTAATAGCTGTTTCTAACTTTTCAAAATCACTTATTGTAGCTGTGCTTTTTCCTTTCTGAACCTTACTAATAAACCAATTAACTTTTTGAGAGTTAAGTAAAGTTGTAATCTCGTTGAATGTTTCTTTATATCCGTTATAGAGATCCTGATCGCTAAAATCACGTATTTTTAAGTCCCGTTCCCCCGACCACATTGCTTCGCGGTTATGGCCAATGTTTAAATTAACATGACCGTGGATCTCACCAATATTTATTTGTCCTGTTTGTATACTTGCTGTGGTATTTGTAGATCCAACAATTACATCATTTTGTGCAAGTCTTCCTGTAAACTGTGACAAAAGAACAGCTAGACAATCAAGAATACTTGATTTTCCCACACCGTTATTACCAATAAGTACAGTTGGCTCCTTCTCGTGGAAATCAAGCGTCAAATCGCCGATTCCACGGAAGGATTGCATTTTTAAGCGCTTGACTTTCATAGTTTTAACAACGCTGAACGTAATTTAATACAGTTAATAAATAGGTAAAGAAAACTAGTTAATTAAAAGCAGACTTGACATAAGAAACTGCAAAAGGTGTAATTTTTTCGACAAGATTATTAATCACCCCTCGTTCATATTCAGTCCAAATTCTAGGATGACCAAAAATACATGGTTGTAAAATTCCCCAGAGTTGACCATCCTGGCGGATATGGGCATGAATCAGAGCGCGATGTCCAAAACTCTTCTGTTCAAATTCCCGGTTTAATATCTCAGGAGCAGCAGTTTCTACATCTTCTACAAAGATTGAAGGTTCAGCACGTAGCGCAGCTGCAAACATCGGATCTTCATCTGTTACAGATGGGGGTTGTGCTGCCCAGTCTTCATTATAAACAGTAGGTACATCTGGAGTGCGAATCCAACAAAAGGCAACTCTACCAAGGTTATTTTGTGGATTATGTAAGTATAGAAAACATCTATCAGACTGTAAAAAATCACCTACAGCTGGTAATAGTGCAGAAAATAGAGCATCTGGTGGTTGAGATGATTCTACAATATTGTTGAGTGCAGAAGGAAGTTCTGGCTGAGTCATACAACTAAGCTGATTTTAATTGAATAATCCCTTGATCAAAAACGCGATTATTAGTAGCGATTGCACTTATTTCTATTCTATCTTTATACACCTCATAAGAGGCAAAACTTAAGTCACTAGTAGAATATCCTGTCCACTCAGAACGCCCTACAGGACGATTCCCAGCACCCGCACCACAAATTAAGTAAGTCGTACCATCAATAGCACGAGTGCGTTCATAATTATGTTCGTGACCATTGATGTAAAGTTGAACGCCGTATTTTTTAAATAGGGGAGTAAAAGTTTTAATAAAATCTGGATTACTCCCATAGTGACCCGATGAATAAATCGGATGATGACCAAACACTACTTTCCAAGGAGCATTACTAAGACTTAATTCTTTTTCTAACCAAGGTAGCTGGTTTTTCCAATCAGCATTACCGTTAGTATCTAAAGCGAAAAACTGTACTTGATTACGTTTAAATGTATAGTAACGTCCCTTCATATTAAAACCAGCATACTTGACTTGTGGATCGCCATTGGCAGTACGAATATCGTGATTACCTAAACAAGCCTGAAATTTCACACCTTGCTTTAGCAAAGCTTGATAGGGACGCTCGAAAACTGCATTAATTTTCTCAATTTCGCCGTTATTGTAAATGTTATCTCCAGCTAAAACGACTAAATCATAAGGATTTTTCTTATGATACGCATTCATCGCTCCAGCCACAGCATACTGCCCTTTCGCGCCAGTCCCTGTATCTGCTACAGACACAAAACGTAATAACAAGTCTTTTTTAGCTGGGTTTGCGGCTATAGCTGTTGTTGAATCGCTAATATCAGCACTTTGATGATTTTCATGAGCAAACATCCAACTCAAAAATCCTGTACTAATGGCGCTGACGCTACTTAAAAATATAAATTGACGGCGTTTCAGTTTCATAAGTCACCAAATTTAATAAATACTCAGTTTAGCGGAAACAATGAGCAATGAAGTGATACATTAATGCAAAAGAAGGCAGCACCAGTAATAATGTACGTTGTTTGTCTTTGATTCGCTGCTTTTGGTGAAAGTTCCATGTCACAAGACAATCAGTCAAAACCGACGGATAAGCAAGTAACTCAACCTCCCCAAAAACCTTACCAGAGAGTTCAGCCATTTTGGAAGGCTAAAATTATCCAACTTCTCCAAGGAACGATTGGGGTTTTAGAAGTAACGGTGGAAAAACTGGAGACAGCACCCCCACCTGGTACTGAGGAAAAACCTGGTTTTTTTCAGCAGTTTCAGTTGCGGTGGGGTGGACTATTAAGGACAATCCGCTTGTTTTTACCATCAAATTTGTCAACAAAGTTGTCAGATACAGCTTTGACGGGCATTGTTACTGGAATTGCTGTAATTCTCGTTTGGACGACTACAACTATATTTACTGGTAAGCCTACGGAAATAGCAACCGTTCCTCCGGTTGAAGAGGTTCCCATACCAACACCAACGATAACTACTCCACCGGAGTCAGTCGCACCAGAACCACAGCCACCACAGCCACCAGAGGAAATTACGCCACCGCCAGAAGTACAAATTACACCAACGCCGGAACCAGAACCAGAACCAATACCAACGCCAACGCCAATCCCAATACCAACGCCAATCCCAACACCAACGCCGACACCAATCATAGAATTGACACCTGAACAAGCTTTGATTGCGGCTATTGAAAATCAGGTAGCCGAAATTAGCGATCGCGTTGCCTCTGGTCTGATAAAGTCAATTCAAGCCAACTTCCGTACAAGTAACTTGACTGTCAAAATTAGTAATGATTGGTACACTCTCAATGAATCTCAGCAAGACAAACTAGCTGCGGAGATATTACAACGCTCTCAAGAACTTGATTTTACTCATTTAGAAATTATCGATTCCCAAAATACGCTGATAGCTCGTAACCCGGTTGTTGGGACTGAGATAGTAATTTTTAAACGGCAAACAGCAAGTTAAAATAATTCGTAATACTTCGACTTCGCTCAGTACAAGTTCGTAATTCGTAATTCGTAATTCGTAATTTTGAGTTTAACTTTAAGTATTTATGTTAGACAATGTTTCGCTATTGCTGAAAGCTTGTGATAACTTAAACATCAGCTATGAAATTCTTCATCCTGCGGAAAATTTAGTCAAAATAAAATTGAATAGTAAACAGCATTATTTTTGTAACTATAGCACTCCCTTACTTAACCAAGCAGTAGCACACCTGCTCAAAGACAAAGAATATACATATCATGTTTTAAATAAAAAAGTTAAACTCCCTCGGACAGTGGGTTTTCTTTCACCTTTATGTGACACCAAATATAAGATTTATTTAAAATTTCCAACTATTCAAGATATCGTATTAGAAATAAAAGAAAACTTTGAAATACCAGTAATTATTAAAAGAAACTCCGGTGCAAGCGGTCATAATGTCTTTTTGTGTAAGAATTTAGATAAAATTGAAACTGCTTTAAAAGAAATTTTTAATATCAATAATAAGTATGATTATGTCGCTCTTGCTCAAGAATTTATTCATATCAAATCTGAGTATAGAGCGGTTTTCTTAAACAAAGAGTTAGTTTTGCTCTATGAAAAAGATATAACTGATGCCAAATTTGTCGGTAATCTCAGTCCTCTACATTGGGATGGTGCGAAAGCCAAGTATATTAACGATCCACAAATACTGTCAGAGATTGCTAATTTTGCTCAACCAGTTTTTGAAGAGTTAGACCTTGATTATGGTGGTTTTGATATTGTATTAGATCGAGATAATCAATATTGGTTAATTGAAATTAACTCTCA
This sequence comes from Nostoc sp. DedQUE12b, assembly GCF_034530835.1. NCBI lineage: Bacteria > Bacillati > Cyanobacteriota > Cyanophyceae > Nostocales > Nostocaceae > Nostoc > Nostoc sp. DedQUE12b. Next base: position 11,399 of record NZ_JAVRCI010000127.1, read on the forward strand.
TCCAAATTTTGGCATTTTTATTAGAGATAATGGAGAGGAGCATGTGTTGAAAATTTTTGAAAAAATGCTCGTTAGCCTAGCCTCAAATTGAAGAAATAAAAAAGAGGGGTAAAGGTTAAAGGGTAAAGGGTAAAGGTATGAATTAGGTTGCTCACAAAGGACAAGATTTTTACCAAACTTTCTTCATAAGGATTATTTCGCCCACAATTCCACTCGCTTTTTACCCTTCCCCCTTACCCTTTACCCCTTCCCCTTCTTCATAAATCATCGCGTCTCTTGCTTGACTCCTAACTTACCACTCTCATTGTCTGAGTTGGTATCCATACAGTAAAAATAGAGCCAATACTTACAGTTGATTCTACTTCAATTCGACCCCGATGGAGTTCCACGAGTTGTTTAGTTAAAGCCAATCCAAGTCCAGTGCCTTCGTAGCGGCGGCGATAGGGTGTATCGAGTTGCTGAAATTTTTCAAACAGTAATGGTAATTGTTCTTCAGGAATGCCGATTCCGGTGTCTTCCACTTGAAAAATAGCAGTATCATCTTCTACCCAAAGACGTAAGGTAACACTGCCACTTTCAGGGGTAAATTTAATCGCGTTAGTTAACAGATTCCAAAGAATTTGTTCTACTCGTTCGGCATCTGCGGTAAAGCGATCGCGCCTGGGATCGATTTGCAAATCAAGTATGAGATTAATTTGTTCGCTCGCTGCTTTTTTTTGCAGCGACTTCAGAGCATTTTCGGCAACATTTACTAAAGAAAATTCCGAAATATTTAAAGCTGTCTTCCCAGCCTCGATTTGCGATAAATCGAGGATATCATTAATCATTCCTAATAAATGTTCTCCACTGTCGTGGATTGTTTGCAGATAACCCCGTTGTCGTTGACTCAATTCACCCAAAGGCCAGCGTAATAATGTCGAAGACATCCCAATTACATAAGTTAAAGGCGTGAGCAATTCATGACTGATAGTAGCGAGAAACTCACTTCTGAGACGGTTAGCAACTTCGGCGGCGAGGAGAGCATCACGCAGAGCCATTGTCCGTTCAATAACTCGTTGTTCGAGAGTTTGTTTTTCTTGGGTGAGGGTTTGCATTAACTCAGCCTGGTGAATAGCGATCGCTAATTGTTCTGCGATCGCAACCAGCAAGTTTTTTTCGCTATCATTCCACTGGTGTGGGCGATCGCACTGATGAGCAATCAGCAATCCCCACAGTTTATCCTCAAACATAATCGGTGCAGCCAACTTAGCCCTAACTTGGCATTCCCTTAAAAAATTCAACAAACACTCTTCTAGAGCATAAGTTTTTTCGACATCATTCACAGCTAAAGTAAAACCTTGCCGATACTTCTCCCAACACTGAGAGGTTCGGACAAAGCAATTTTTTTCCGTGTAATTCAACACCGATGTAATAGCATCTCTAGCACGAGCTTCATAGACAATATAACCTCCATACTGTTGGTAATCTTCTAATAATGTTTGATTATTAACTGATACAGAAGGCGAGTATTCACCTTGGTTATCATGTATAGAAAAATAGATTTCGGCAGGTTCACAAACTGATACTTCTATACCTGGTGTCAGTGCCGTTTCATTGAGGGGAATACTATCAGACTGGTATTGTTGAGTATTGACTTGGGAACCTGCAAATTTATAAATTACTAATCTGTCTAATTCTAGAAACTCACGCACCTGTGTAATTGCCGTTGCCATAATGACCGGCAAATCTAGGCTTTTGCGGATCTGTGTTGTTACCTGATTTAACAACCGCTCTTGAGAAATCTGTTTTTTTAAAGCATCTTCCACTGGCTGACAGATATAAACTGCTGGCCCAATTGGGCTTGGAGGTGCTATTATTTCTTGGTTTGGCTGAGTTAGGAGATATTCTAATAACAACAGCGTGAATTGACTTTGGAGTGTGGCGTCATTGGGTTTAATAATTTGCTGATAGCGTTCGAGATTTTGGTGAGTATAAGAATCGCACTCAAACAAGTCTTTCAATTCGTAGACAAAAGAAGCGATCGCCTCCAAATTAAACGTCAACTGAGCATTGAGTGCCGAGTGCTGAGTGCTGAGTTCTGAGTTCTGAGTTTTGAGCGGGGAGTGAATTTCCTGCTCCCCTGCTCCCCTGCTCCCCTGCTCCTCCTCAAAGGTTCCTACCAAAAGGACGCTAAACTGCTCAGAAACCACTAGTGTAAACCTTTGCCTTTGCCACTCTACAGGTATGCAAATTCGTACTAACGCAGCTTCTGTCAACACCAGAGTGGCACTTCCCACCGTTTGAGCCATCTGTTCTAACAACTCCCCAAGCTGATTAAATACAACAATAGGCAAGGTTCGAGAAAAGCTCAAATCAGGAGAACTAAGCATTTTCAATCATTTTGGTAAGAGGGGGCACAATCCAGGGAAAAAAGTTTGTTTTGATTATGTACTAACCAATAACTTAAAACGGTAACACAGGATTATGCATCGTATAAGTAGCACATCGGGTGGATGGAATCAGTCAGAAGGTATAATTTTTTTAGAACAAACTCCCGCGCCTTTTGTCTTGATTACGGCTGCTGATACTGACATTCAAACCTTGGCAGCTGCGGTAACAAAATTACCCGCAAGCTTTCCTGCATTAAGAGTCGCCAACCTGTTACAGTTACAGCAACAATTAAGCATAGATACTTATGGAGAGCAAGTTTTAGAACATGCCCAAGTAATTATTCTGCGCCTGTTAGGAGGACGCTCTTACTGGGGCTATGGCTTAGAAGTAGTGCAAGAAATTGTGCAACGGAATGGTAGAACCCTCATTGTAATGCCAGGGGATGACGCTTTCGATCCCGATTTAATTTCCCAGTCTACCGTGCCTTTGGGTATTGTTAACCAGGTATGGCAGTATTTTAGCGAAGGCGGCGTGGAAAATTTCGTTAATGCTCTGCAATTTATCTCCGATAGTTGTTTATTAACTGCATATAATCCTGCACCACCTCAGCCGATTCCGCGCGTGGGATTGTATGAGTGGGGAGTGGAGGGGCAGGGGAGCAGGGGGGCAGGGGAGCAGGGGAGCAGGGGAGAGTTAGAACTTCGTTCATCCACCTTTGAACCGGATGAATCCACCTCAGAACTCCGTTCATCCACCTTTGAACTGGATGAATCCACC
>NZ_JAVRCI010000128.1:0-14222 GCF_034530835.1 Nostoc sp. DedQUE12b
GCTTTTTTGTTGTCAGCCTCTTTCTGAGATTTCTCATAATCGACCTTCTTGCTGTCAGTATCTTTCTGAGATTTCTCAGTATCAGCTTTCTTGCTGTCAGCATATTTCTGAGATTTCTCATAATCAGCTTTCACTAGCTTTGCTAGTTCATCTGTCTGGTTCATCTGAATAACTGATTTTTTATATGCTTCTCTGGCAGCTTCTAAAGGTGTTGGTGCGGGTGCTGGTGAATTTTTGTTGTTGTTGCCATTATCATTTCCTGCCTGTGCTTGAGGCATTTGCGATCCTACAGCTAAGCTGAATGATAATAGGCCACAGGTTATATAGCCAACTATTTTTTTTGAATATGCTTGAGACATGTAAATCAAACCTCTGTGTCTTAAACAAGATATGGAAAAACTCTTAATAATGATGTTGATATGAGTGCTATTAAACATCACTAACTAATCTAAAATGGCACAAAAAGTTTAGATTTAATACTATTTTGTTAAACTTTATCTAAAATTTAATAGAGTATAAATAAATGAGTTTACCGCAATTGTTTTACAATAATTCAGTACTTTTACTATGAAAAGTTTTTGCTTAAAATACGTAATTGTCGTAGCTTTAATTGAAAAATTAAATCTTTGCTTTAAAATTATAAATAAATTACTTAAGTAATCTTGATAGACTATTTTGAATTAAATTAAAGATATTATTCAGGAAGTCGATTGGCTATGAGTTTACAATACTTTAGGGGAGGCGATCGCCTCCCCTAAAATTAAATATTCACGGTAGTAGTATACAGTGATTATACTGAATTTGCTTATCTACGCACCCAACCATTGATAGTAAATCGACTATCTCCAAAAGCTTGAGAGGGACAATTCACAGGCAGTACTTCGTGCATATAACGACTGAGGAAGAATACAATGCTGTTGTTGCGAGGTTCGACTGTTTTGAATGTCTCAGCGTTTACATATAGGTTATTTTCAATTTTGCTGTCGTAGATCAGCAACTCTCCACCAGAAAATGATTTTGGTTCTTGATAAAAGTAATAAACGTATGTTAGTTCTCTAGTATCAGTATCTGAACTGCCATTATCATTATGAAGTTTGTAATAGTTACCATCATTATGTGCAGTGAGTTGACTTTCAATTTGTGATACAGAAAATGATGGTAAGTTTAATTTGCTTATAATATCAGGAATCATTGCTTGAATTCTCTTTAATATCAGTTCGGAAAATTCAGCAAATGAATAGACAACCATTGATTGGCGGTAGTTAACATCGTTGGTAGAAGTATTGCTTGGCAAAAAATCCGACTCTTTTTCTAGGACGTATTTGAGTAAACTTTTGTGTTCTTCTGGTTTAAGAAAATTATCTATTTGTATATAATCAGAAGCCAAAATATAATCATTTTGCAATTGTACTTTCTCTGATTGCTGTACAAAGATTGGGGGTTCTGTAACCACGCCTATAAGATATTCGCTAGGAAAACATAAAACCGAGCGACCTTCATCGATGGGAATTTGGAATAAATTGTGTAACTCAGATTCTTGTTTGTAGGCACGAGCTACAACTGTTGTTAAAAGGCTATGCAGTACAGGTGCATCCGATTTTAAATAAATGGTGTATTGATGTCCTCCAGTTAAAAGAAGCTGTACTTTGACATCTTTCGACTCAAATTGCTGTGAAGCTAATTGCATATATATACCTTTCTTTCTATAATGTTGATAAATGAGATAACTCTAAAATTCATTCTGAAAGGTTAATACAGTACTTACAGCAAATTTCAAGTTGTGAGGTACACAAGCTAAGTCTGTTACCCAGATATAGAGCGTGTTTTACTTCTGAATTCTAAATTTTGCTGTATAAAATTAATTAAGAACAAGTTCAATGCTTAAATCCTGATACGTTATTAAAATTTATTTTGTGAATAAATTTAATTACTGTATCAGCTATAAACAGAAAAATACCATTAATCAATTGTTCTAACACGTCTTTTATAATATTGTCATTCAGCAAATTCCACATAATCCGATAAAGCTTTGGCAAAGAGTAAAGCAAAAATATCTATTGTTTTTAATAGAAAAGGCCGTAGTTAATAGTAACTACGGCATTTTCAAGTAGAAGTTAAAAACTTATTTCAGCATTTACTGGGAGTCAACGGCGTATTCAATCAGTTTGGCAAGGCGCTGACGTAAGGTTTCTAATCCTAAGCGCTGACTTGCAGAAATAAATACGGCGAGGGGGAATTCTTCTCTAGCTAGGGCTAGTGTCTCACTATTAGCTTGATCGATCTTGTTAAAAATCACTAGCGCTGGGCCAGGAGTTATTGGCATTTGTGCCAAAATTTCTCTGACTGAGCGAATATGACGCAACCAAGCTGGGTGAGACAAATCTACCAAATGTAGTAGGGCATCGGCTTCTGTGACTTCCTCCAAGGTGGCGCGGAAGGCATCCATTAATGATGCAGGCAGTTCATGTATAAACCCCACTGTATCTGTAATCAGAATTTCCTGATGTTCATTTGTTTCCCCATAAGGAATCGCCAGACGGCGCGTGGTGGGATCGAGAGTGGCAAATAACTGGTCGGCTGTATAAACTTCTGCATTAGTGAGAGCATTCAGCAAAGTGGATTTGCCAGCGTTGGTATATCCAACTAAAGCGACTGAAGGAACTTCTCGATGCTGTCTTCGTTGCCGTAACCGAGAACGATGGGCCTGCAACTGAGTTACTTCTTTTTGCAGTCGGGATATGCGCTGGCCAATGGCACGGCGTTCAGTTTCCAGTTTGGTTTCACCAGGGCCACGAGTCCCAATACCACCACCCAATCGGGACATGGTGCGGCCTCTACCAGCCAGTCGCGGTTGCATGTATTCTAACTGTGCTAGTTCTACCTGCAACTTACCGGCACGAGATTGAGCGCGTTGGGCAAAGATATCCAAAATTACTTCGGTGCGGTCAACTACCCGGATACCAATTTGCATTTCTAAGTTGCGGACTTGGGAGGGTGAGAGGTCGCGGTCGAAGACAACGAGGTTAACTCCTAGTGTTTGGGCAGTTAGGGCAATTTCTTGCACCTTACCTTCGCCAACTACGGTTTGAGGATGAACGCGCGATCGCTTTTGTTGTATTGTCTGTAATACATCTCCCCCAGCTGTATCAACTAACCGTGCCAATTCCACTAGGGTATCTTGGAATTGTAGGGGAGTCATCTCACTAGTCATCAGCCCCACAATCAGCACGCGATCGTGGTCAGCATCTACTTCCTGGGCGATAAATTCCCGCTGGAATTCCGCTTCCAGATTTTCTACCAAGTCTACTAAATCCTGGTCTGCCAGATCGTCCAAGTCTAGAGGTGGCGATATATTCCAACTTGGGGATTGGATTTGGCTCTCCCCTATCTTGGGAGCAGCAGGACTAGTAATCAGGGTGCGAGACTCTTGGGGTGTCAGATGAGCTAGATAAGCTTCTTTGACATACCCAGTCGCACCGCCTCCCCGCCGTGTAAATCCGGTTCCGGTAATATTTAGGACAACTAGGGCATCTAACCGTTGTAGTGCCATAGCCGTAAGCGCCGCTTCGTTGGGCGGTTCTGGCTTAAGATGGGTGGCAATACAACGAATACCACTGAGTCGTTCTGCACCGTAACGGGGCAATTCCATCGGTGGTATTTGCGTTTGGCGTGGTGTGCCTACGCCGACGCGAATCACTTGTCCGCGACGGTTGATGTAGGCGCACACAGGCTGATTGACTTCTGTGCTAATTGCTGCCAGACGCTGGGAAAACTCAGGCGTGGTGATGCGATCACCTGGTATGCGCTGGTGATACAGCCGCTGTAGTTGCTTCAGCTGGCTGGACTTCAGACCTTGGAGATTTCCAAAAATAGTTTCTATAGGCGTTTATGACCAGTTAAATGGCCCCCCGAATCCTTATAGGTCTATTTTACAACAGGGTTTAGGCTCCTATCTCTCTCCTTTGAGGGATGCGTTGTGAATTAGTTGACGTGAGTTAACTTTATATTTAGTAATGTATCATGGACATCGCTTTTAATTTGAGTTAGTATTTCAGTGGAAATAAGATTGCGATCACTATTGGAAAATTGCTTATAATAATGTTTCTGTGAGCGCTGATGTTGTTGATATTAAAGACATTAAATCAGCGTCTAATACCAATCATCTTCAATAAACTTATCCACATCTGAGTTAATTTTTCCCATCCGAATTTTTGCAGCATACTAGCAATAACTTGTTTGTTCTGACAGTTGAACTGCTCTATCACAAATTTAGGGTTGATTTCAGCAGCTTTATTCATACTGGCAAATCCTTCTTTACGGCGACCCAAATTTGTTAATGTAATGCCCCGATAATACCAAGCCTCGTGTTTATCTGGTTTAAATTTCAGTGCTTGATCGTAGGATGCGATCGCTTCTTCATTGCATCCTACATTCCTTAATGTATTGCCTTTGCTATACCAAGCTGCGTGGTCATCTGGTTTAAATTTCAGTGCTTGGTCGTAGGATACGATCGCTTGTTCATATTCCTTAGCAGCAAATAGTAAATTTCCCAGTTCAAATACTCGTCAACGGAGTTCAAAAGCTCATTAACGGAGTTCAGAGGTTCATTAATGGAGTTCAAAGGCTCATTAATGGAGTTCAGAGGTTCATTAACCGAGTTCAAAGGTGGATGAACGCACCTCAAATACTCGTCAACAAAAAAACTACTACGAAATGGGAAAATCTTTACTTCCCTATTCTTATAAAAGAGAAACTGGGGTTAGAGTCTTGCGCCAGTGCTTCACTGCTGTTTGTAATTCTCCCGACAACCAGCTATCAAATTGCGGATAAACTGGCAAACGGGGCATTAATTCCCACCCCGCGGGCTGTAAAATTTCTCTTAATGCCTGTTCCTGAACATGAGGATAATCAGGATTGACTTCATCTTTTGGCCCTATTCCACCCAAATCTCGCGCACCAGCTTCGATACAAGCGAGTAACCATTGGTCATCTTTAACTAAATTCGGCGGAATTTGAATAGTAATATCTGGCGGTAAAATCTGACGTGCTTTAGCAATTACTTCTGGTAACTGATGAGGGTTAAAAGGTGGTGCATCAAAGGTTTGCTGATGTCCTGGACTATGAGGTTGCAAGATAACTTCTTGAATGTGGTGATAACGTTGATGCAGTTGAGATATAGCTGTTAATGTTTCCCACCAATCATCTATAGTTTCCCCAATTCCCAATAGTAACCCAGTTGTAAAGGGAATCTGCAACTCTCCCGCCCATTGCAATTGTTGTAAACGGACTTCTGGTAATTTACTCGGTGCGTGCCGATGTACACTATTTAACAATGTTGGCGTTAACTGTTCCAACATCAGCCCCATAGAAACATTCACACGCTTAAGCTTTTGCATTTCTTCAAAACTCAGTGGCCCTGCATTTGTGTGAGGTAAAAACCCCATTGAAAGCGCTAATTCACACAAATCATAAATCCGGCCAAACCAGGCCTGACGCTTTGGCGAATGGGGATGTACTTCACCGCTAAGTATGAGGATTTCACAAACTTTTTCGTTTTGAAGTGGTTTTAAAATACTGTCTGCATCTGAAATACTCATCCAGGGACTTTTACCCGGTTCGCTGCGAAAGTTGCAGTAGCTACACCGATTAAAGCACTCGTAAGTGGGAACGATTGTATAAGCAGGGCTATAAGTTACAACACGAGAATTATTAATTAACATAAATAAGCAGAATAAATTTGCTCTTAGTAAGCAGCTTCAGACTTATTTTAAGGGCTGGATACACTGACTACAAACCTTTAATTATTCACGCCCACTTAATTTATTAGAAAAACAAGAACTATTTTGCTTTGTAAATTTCTGGTAACTGCCACCAAGGAATATGAGGATACTCGTGGTGTTCTTCGTGGTAGCCGAAATGATAGCACGTGATAAATGACCACCAAATTGGACGGCTAATAGTTTGGGCACAATGAGGCTGAATATAGCCTCCGCTTGGTTCGCTATGTGGAAGGAAAGTACCAAAATAAAATAATTGGAATGAACTTAAAAGCGAAGGAAGCACCCAAAAGGTTATTAGATTAGCATGAGGTATATGAAGGATGCGATTAGCAAATTGATAGATAAGAGTCAGAGCAATAATTTGTCCCCAACTCCAGTAACCCTTCATAAAATTAAAATACCAAGCAAAGAAGTTTTTGTGTTTACCATTATGAAAATCTGGGTCTATTTGACTTGCTGGATTGTGGTGATGTACCCAATGTTTTTGCAATAATTTTTGATAGGGTAAAAGACCATAAAGGGATAGGGTCAATGTTCCAATAAAATGATTAATCTTGGGGTTTTGGGGAAATACTACCCCATGCATAGCATCATGAGATGTAATAAATAATCCGGTATATAAAAATGTTCCCCATAATATAACAGGCAATAACATCCAAAATTTTAGCTTGGAGATATCAAGGGTAAGTAATAAACTCAGGCTAATCACCCATGCGCTAACAATGACAATAGCAATATAAAGCCCCTTAAACTGAGATTTACTTCTCACTACTGGAGTCAGTTTTGTTTGATGACTGGGTGGTTGTTCTAACTGGATCACGCTTTTACTCCGCCTAGCATTCAGGTGAAAATTCCAAAAATATATATAGTTATGACAAAAACAACTAACCGAGAAAATCTGTTAGTGGTCAATGTTTTACACTGGACAATACCAATGCTCAAAAGTATGTATAAATATTAAGATACTTTAACTAGTATTACACAAGCAACTGCTAGTCTAAAAACTGTTTTCGGTTGGAAGGTTGAGTGATACAAGTAAAGGCACTGGAAAAGTTAGTATCTACTATAACCAGTGTCTTATCTTTGATACTTTGGATATAATCTTAGCCTGCAACAAAGATGGTCAATAATTAGCGGGGAGTTTAGGAGACGAGATGAAGTACGTCCCGCACTACGCTATAACCATTGAGATCCCAAAGTAAGTAAGCTAGAAAACCGATCATAGCCAAGCGACCGTTCCAAAGTTCAGACTGAGGAGTTAGCCCAAGATCACCAGCATTGCGGTCTTTGCCATTGTATGCCGTCTCAGTTTTATCACTAGGATAAAGTGCCATTGTTAAGTTCCCTTAAGATGCTATTTACTTAGTTCATATTACTTAACTTACCTATTGGGCGCTATCTGTCTCTAGTTTCAAAGTAGAAGCTACTCTAAAGAATGAGATTTTAAGGAGTTTAGGAAATATTTATCTAACAAAAGTTCAATAATAGCTTTTATTAGCCTATAGCTCAGAGGTATTTTTACCAAATAATTGCTCATGAAAACTTGTCATATCACTAAAAAAATATTTTGGCTCTGAGAAAAAATCTAACGGAAGTTAGAAGGTTTCTGGAGTGTTCTTACCGAGATTAATAAACAGTAAATAGGTTTTTCAGACTTAAAGTATGACTCCTACGGTACTGATTACAGGTGCTTCTGAAGGCATTGGCAAAGCAACGGCTCTTTTATTTGCGCGGCAAGGATATGACTTGGTACTTGCAGCTCGTCATCCTGACCGTTTGAAGCCTTAGTGCAGGAGGTGCAAAGCATTGGCCGTGTAGCACCATTAACGGTTACTTGCGATGTCACTGACCCATCTCACTTTCATGGAACGGGCAGTTGTTTTTCGGGGCAAGGATGAGCAAGATACTCAAACTCGTCGTGGACAGCTTGAGAATGTGCTGAAAAATCCGGTGGTAGAGAAGCCTGAAGATGTGGCAAATTCTATCTGGGATGCAGTCAAGAATAAGAAGTCAGAAGTGATGGTTGGTTCTGCGAATTTATCGCAAGCTTTGTATCGCTTATTTCCTAGTTTGATAAAGTGGGTTTCGCGGCAAGGGTTGAAAAATCAAGATAATTAATTTTTGCTACCAGCACATTTTGCTATTGTTACTCACATTCTCGTTTCGTTACATAGTGGCGATAGCGAAACATTGCTTCTAGTTGGACTTGCACTAACCAACCACTGACAAATTCAACTGTTCCTCCGCCAGGCATAGAAAAGGAAATAGCATCAGTGAGCTTAGTTTTGCCAGCTTCCAGTTCAAATTCATGTCGATGTATCCAAGATTCAAAAGGCCCAGATATCTGTTCGTCGGTAAACAGGCGATATTTTTCACATTCAGTATGACGCGCTAACCAAGTTAAAGGTAATGGGCCGAGAAATAGGCGAAATTCGGTGATAGCGCCCACGTTTAGCCCTCCTTCACGACGAACCACTTGGACTGGCTGCCAAGGGGGATTCAACAGTTGCAAAATATCTGGCCTTTCGTGAAATTTCCAAACTACTTCTGGTGAGGCATTAATTATTGAGGAATGTTTAAAGTGCAGCATGGAAAGAAAAAGCTAAAATTCAACTTTCGGACTCGGTGTCAATCTCGATATCTAGGGTATCTTCATCAACCCGCACATACAAAATATTTGGGTTACAACAAACTTGACAATCTTCAACGTAAGATTGCTGTCCTCCAGCACTCAAATCAATAAAAGTTAAGTTCGGTTCGCCGCAATAGGCGCAGTAATACTCAGCTGTGTTTTGCATCAAGTTTTCAGCTATGAATTCAATGGTATTGGGCACGGGGCATTAGAATATCGAATATTAACTTTTAATTCCCAGTCCCCAGTCCCCAGTCTCTAGTTCCTAGTCCCCAGTACTGGCTGTAATTCTTTTGGAGATGGATTGATATAACTTTGAGCATCAGCCAAATGCTTTAGTAGTGTAGACTGTGGCAGAGGCCCTTGCAAGTGACTCCAGGGTAATACTTGTTCTGTTGACCATTCGGCGTGGACATAGAAATCTAAGTCGGGGATTTGTCCTTTGAGTTGCTTGAAAGCACGTTTGTAGCTACCTAAGGAATCGCCAAAGTCACGAGTAAGTTCGAGGAGTTGGGAGAGTCTGCGATCGCCTCTCGATAACAAAGCCTGTATAATCGACCAATTATAGCTTTCTGGGCGAAATTCTATCCCCTGCGGTTTTAACTGTTTTTGCAAAAACTGCAACCGTTTTTCTGCTTGGCGATTCACACCAAACCATTGAAACGGCGTATGTGCTTTAGGCACAAAGGTGCTGCATCCGTATGTTAAGCGCAATCCTGGCGCAGCTTTTTTGATATTACGCATCATCGCCACGGTTTGTTCTAAATCTTCTGCCTCTTCACCAGGAATTCCTGCCATTCCGTAGAGTTTCAAGCTTTTTAATCCGCCAGCTTTGGCATTTATCGCCGCTTGGATAATTTCGTCGTTATGCAGCTTTTTGTTGACGATTTGGCGGATTTTTTCAGAACCACTTTCTACAGCAATGGTAAGCGATCGCGTGTCTCGTTTTGTCAAAGTTTCTGCTAACTGGACTGTTACAGTATTGGTTCGCACTGAGGCAATACTGAGACGGACATCATCATATTTTGGCTGACTAATATAATCTAGCAACGCCTCAAATTCTGGATGTTGAGTTACTGAAGCCCCTAATAATCCTAGCCGATTTGTGACTTCTAAACCTTTGGCGATCGCTGGAATTAATGAGCCTTCCAGACTGGCTGTTCTAAAAGGCAGTGTGAGATAACTCGCCAAACAAAAGCGGCACATTTCTGGACAACTTCTCACCACTTCCACCATGTAAATATTTTCCCATGCGGCTTTTTCGGTGACTACAGTAGAAGCCGATAGTGTATTTCCCCGATAAGTTTGCTTTTGTACCACGGCGGGAATTTCGCAAGAAATTGGTTTAATTGATTTTACTTCACCATCTCTTGTGTGATATTCCACCTCATACAAACTAGGTACATAAATTCCTGGTATTTGTGCAAGTCTTTTGAGTTGAGTTTGTCTTGAGGCATTTCTTACTTCTTTATAAGCCTCAATAAAATTCCCTAACAGGCTTTCGCCATCTCCCAGTAAAACGACATCAAAAAAATCTGCAAAAGGTTCGGGGTTAGCAGTGAGAACTGGGCCACCACCAAAAATTATCGGATGAGAATCATCACGAGAGGTTGCCCGAATCGGAATTTCTAAAGATTCCAGCAAATTTAGAATATTCACATAATCCAGTTCCCACGAAATAGAAAATCCCACAATTTCCGGCTTTCTGGGGAGTGGTTCGTGAGTATCTGTAAACAGGCGACTCACCTGCACATCATCACGCATTGCCAAGGTTGCCCAAACTACCTGATAGCCAAGGCTAGTGATACCTACGCTGTACTCGTTGGGAAAGGCGAAGACTATGGGGATAGCGTTGGTGTCTGGGGTAGTAGGTGTAAAGAGAAGGCGTTCAGAGTCAAATACAGATGATGTCACAGGTGTTTGTTAGAGACACGTTTATCTATATTTAATTTTAAGCCATAGAATAATTAAGTTAAAAATCAATGTTATGGCGTTAGCAAGAATAATTGGCAAGGATTGTAAATAAATTCCATAGATTAGCCACAAAAAAACACCACTTATGAATGTAATCAGCGTCACCAAAGAAACATCTTTTGCTGATTTTGTTTGCCATGTTTTAAACATCTGTGGCAAAAAAGAGATTGTGGTTATTGTGGCGGCAGCTAATCCTATAATTGTCAGAAAATCCATGTGATGCAAACCTATAAAATAAAGTTTTTATTAGTTAAAAAACTTATAAACTGATTTTTATTATCCTGTATCAATGTCTTCTATTTTACCTTTTAACGTGAGTAATAAAGTATAAAAAAGAAAAAGGGAAATGAGTTTGACTCTGTTCCCTTCTCCTTTAAGCTCTACGCTAATCATTAAATCATATATGATTGACACTAGCAAAAGCGATTAATTATTCACGGGATAACTGCAATAGTAAAGGCGTGAACTCTTCTGATGATAATTTGGCAAATTGGACATGAATAAATCTGGTCATGTTGGTAGTTTGGTGATACAAGCCAGTTTATCTAGCATTGTCTGACGATTTTTTGAGATAAGACTTAGCCCAAGCATATCGTTGTGAATCTTTTTTAAGTAAATATTCTGCTGCTTCATGTCGTTTATTCTCATCTTTTGTACTCCTGACTACTCGTTTTCTCTCATTATCTATATCTTCAGGTTTAGCACCGCGTTTTATTGCTTTTTCATACCAATAATCTCCTTTTGCATAGTCACTTTTGTCATAACATATAGCACCCATTAAGGTATAAGGTTGATGACTATGAGGGTGATACTCCATAGCTTTGTTCGCACAAATCTCTGCATCAGCTAAGTTATCCATATCTCTGAATGCTGCACCTCTAGTAACTGAAATTGCTGACTTTAGCTTGCTTTCTTTGATTTGGTTTAAGTCTAATTTAGTAAGTTTTAATGCCTGTTCAGGTTCATCTGCTTTGCGCCAATAACTACTAACGGTGGGAATATCCCATTTATTTCCAGTGCGGTGAAATTCCTGCTCATAAAACTCTGCTTCTAGCCTGTAATACGCAAGAGCAATTTTCCCGCCAGGAGATAATAGTTCCTCTTCCATAAGCTGCAAAACCAACTTAGGATCTAGCCGTTCTTTTTTCTCTAATTTGACCATGATCGCGTAAAATGGCTCTAGCGCAAGTGAAAGATATATCAATCTATATTTTCTCTTGAGAATAGCGAAGTGCTTTTGTTGAGCAAGAATAATGATATCTTCACGTCTATTATTTTGTAGCCAGTCAATTTCTGATTCATTAAGTAGTTCTCCTAAATCGATCTTATATTTTAGGGTAAAGGCGTATTTTTCATTTGCAATTTCTATAATCTCAGTCAGCTTGCGTTTTGTGAGAAAGTTAATATCCTGTTCGCCTAACTGATTAGAAAACTCAAGCCTCTTGAGAATTTTATACAGGTGACTTTTAGGCGATGAATCCTCATAACGAGTTACTTTATATTTATATCTCAAAGCAGCAAATTCTCGTGTTTGTTCCAATTCTTGAGCAATGATAATTGTTTCATTAAGTCCTTGCTGTTCTAGCCAGTTAATTTCTGACTCACTCAAATTATCTTTTGCATCAATCTTTTGCAGTATTGGATATAGTGGACTCGACAATGATAAATCCAGGTGTTTATTTGCTTGGTATTTATCTCGTAATTGAGCAAAGTGAGTTTCTTTTACTGACTCTTGTTGTTGAAAAATTTCTGCTGTTTCCAAGAGTTGGTTATTGAGCAGCCAATTATATTCAGAATCACTTAAACGTTCTGTAACCTCTAACTTTTTTAGTATTTGATACAGGAAACTATCAGGATATGAGTCTTGATATTGAGTAGCTTTGTACTGAGATTTAAGTTGAGTAAATCGCTTTACTTCTTGAGCAATTTGATTTGTTTCATATAAACCACTTCTTCTCAGCCATTGAACTTCTAAATCAGTGAGTAAATTTCCTGATTCAAGTTTCAAAAGTATGAAATACAGATGAGTAGATTGCCAGGAAACGTTATAATTTGTGGCTTTGTACTTAGACTTTAATTTAGAGAATTCAAATTCTAGATTTCTGAATTCTTGTACTTTATGTTTCTGGTCTTGCTTGATAGCTTCTAAAGTCTCCTTAAGCTGAGACTCTCCCAACCAATTAGATTCTAAGTCAAGGAGTTCAATTCCTAAGTCAAGTTTTCGTAGTATGAGATACAGCAAACTAGCGGGTAATGAATCTTCATATTGAGTTGCTTGGTATTTGGACTTTAAAGTAGCAAAGTGTTCTAAGCGATTTTGAGACTCTTTATTCATATTGCTAACAGATGCGATCGCACGTAGTTAAATGTTTTATCCGCTACTATAGCAATACAGATAAAAAAGGGCGAGTCAGACACTCACCCCCGAAGCATAAATATTTTATGAAAGTCCAAGTATAATCCCTACAACACCTTACACTGTCCATGATTTCTTAACAAATGGTCACACAACACCAGCGCCACCATTGCCTCCACCATTGGAACTGCACGCGGTAACACACAAGGATCGTGCCGTCCTTTCGCAGCTAATAGCGTTTCTTCACCTTCACGAGTTACTGTTTTTTGCTCTTTTCTAATTGTCGCCGTCGGCTTAAACGCAACTCGTAAAATGATATTTTCCCCGTTGGAAATTCCCCCCTGAATACCACCAGAACGGTTAGTTACAGTGCGAATTTCACCATTTTCATCAATATAATATTCGTCGTTATGCTCAATTCCGGTTAACAGCGTCCCGCCAAAACCGGAACCGATTTCAAAGCCTTTGCTAGCAGGGAGAGACATCACACCTTTAGCGATATCAGCTTCCAATTTATCAAATACTGGTTCGCCCAAACCTTTCGGCACATTACGCGCTACACACTCTACCACACCGCCGATAGAATCACCAAGTCTCCCAACTTGCTCAATTAATTCAATCATGCGATCGCTACATTCAGCATCGGGGCAGCGAACGATGTTGCTTTCCACTTGTTCTAAGGTAACGGTATTTGGATCGACTACACCTTCCAAGTCTTTGATGCGCTTGACGTAAGCGATAACTTCGACATTAGCAACTTGACGGAGAATTTTTTTAGCGATCGCACCTGCTGCTACTCTGCCAATTGTCTCACGCGCTGACGATCTACCCCCGCCTTGCCAATTACGAATGCCATATTTTGCATCATAAGTTGCATCCGCGTGAGAAGGGCGATACTTCTCGGCCATCTCGTCGTAGTCTTGGGAACGAGTGTCTTTGTTCCGTACCAAAATTCCTATAGGCGTTCCTAGTGTTTTGCCTTCAAATACACCTGATAAAATCTCGCAAGTATCGGCTTCTTTGCGAGGTGTGGTAATTTTACTTTGTCCCGGACGCCTTCTATCTAATTCTACTTGAATTTCTTCTGCCGAAATTTCTAGTTGTGGAGGACAACCATCAATCACAACCCCCACACCACCGCCGTGAGATTCACCAAAAGTAGTTATACGAAATAGATGACCAAAAGTGTTGCCCATGATCTTAAAGAAAAAGGATGAGGCTTATGTATTTTACCTAGAGTTTGTGCAAAAGTTAATTTTTATGCTTTGGCACTCGCAATGTTTGACGTATAGCCTTTACCTATACAAATAAGAAAGCGCCCTCCGTTACCAGAGGGCGCTTTCTCATTTAGCTAAACTTCAGAATTAACCGTTGATAGCAGGAGCAGTAAGAGCTACAGGAGCGGAATCGCCAGCAGCCAAATCGAGAGGGAAGTTGTGAGCATTACGCTCGTGCATTACTTCCATACCCAGGTTAGCGC
>NZ_JAVRCI010000129.1:0-13681 GCF_034530835.1 Nostoc sp. DedQUE12b
TGGATTCATCCAGTTCAAAGGTGGATGAACGGAGTTCTGAGGTGGATTCATCCAGCACAGCTTATCATTCGCTCAAACCCATGTGCTTATATTGTAGGCTGTGTCTAACCTACAGTTGTACCCTGAACTAGGGTTTTAGCTATGCAGTCTAGAAATTTATTTCAGGGCGGTTAAACAACGCAGATACTTAAACTTACTTACTAGTTTGCAACTAGCAGCCCGGTGCAAAAATTTTCCGCCACATTTTCCTGCACTTGATTCACAATCATAGAAACAAATTCGTCAAGGTCGAATGGCTTAAGTAAATATTCTTCAAACTCTACATCTGGAATTTGGTCACAAGTACCTGTGATAGATGTTGAAGTCACAATGATTGGGATATGCTTACCATTGTTTACTTCCATAGCATCCAATGTGTTTAGCAATGTATAAATACTTTCACCTAAAAACCTAATTTCACAGACAATAATGTTGGGTGTGAACCAACTCAGGGTTTCTAAAGCTTCTTTTATGGAACCAGCGGTAATCACATTTGCGCTCAGGTCTTCCAGTAAAAAAGCATACAAATCTCTACTATCGCGATCGTTGTCTACAACGAGTACTTGTACACCTTTGAGTATCCCAACTGCCAAGCAAAAGTCATTGATTAAATTCATAATAAGACCTGCGATTAAGACTTGAAAGGCAAAGCGATCTGAAAAATCCGTAGTCTTAAGGTGATGAGACAAGCAGATAGGTCAAATAAAAGGTAGCAGAGAACCACTTAATGGTTAAAATTACTAGGTTCTATTCTTGTATTATGAGCAGGTATTGTTTTATTTCCTAAATGAATTGATTAACTACGACACAAAACGTAGAAAAACTTTTCAAAAAAGGGTACGGTATGTTCCCTCCAAAAATCTGTGGTTCAATTAACTGAAAATACCTGTAAAGAATTAATCAACAAAACTATTCTCATTCCCTGTCCTTAAGTTCCTTCTAAGGTAAAATAAGGTGGCTTCAATTTCTTGTTTGATAACAGGGGTTACTACTCGATTGCTATGTAAGCAATCGAGTAGTAACTGATTAGCATCATAGTAATGTTGTAACACTTGCTGTTGTTCAAGGCTAAATTCCCACTGGTGATTAATGTTGCGATAATTAACGATTGTCTTGTTTAACTGTTCAGCCCAGGTTGAATAGTTCGTCTGCCACCACACATTAAACCGTTCTTGACTTTGACGAGAATTGGGAAATTGGTCAGAGAGTTGTTGCAGAGATTTATAAAGTCCAACATCCAGAACAATGCCCACAATAGTCGAGAGAGCATCTCCACAGGCGTGGATATGGGCGAAATCCCAATACGGTTCGGTTAAAGGGGAAAGGGGAAAGGGGAAAGGTTTTGAATACATCCTTTACCCTTTACCCGCAAACCCATTCCCCAGACCACAAGGAAAGTGAAAAATGCTTATCCGAACCGTATTGGGCGAAATCCTGGCTCCCGTCAATTATAGCTAAGTGCTGAGTGCTGAGTAAAAATCCAGTTTTTTCAAGACTTTGAGCAATCAACACTGTCCTAATCTGTGTGACTACGACTATAATTGCACACTCCAGCAGCAGCTCATCTAATGCGGCATCCAGAAACATCCCTTGGTCGAAGTTGCTGGCTAGAGCGAAGTGAGGAGTCCGACTCAAGCCCAGGTAAAATGCTCGAACTATTGCATCATTGTTGCTGAATCAAGGGATGATTCTTGTAGGGTGGGCGTCTCGCCCGCCCTGAAATACAAGGGACGGGCAAGATGCCCATCTCACAAAACTAACAAAATCATCCCGCAAATATGCAATGCCGGAAATGCTATATTAACTCTGCAATTGATTACAAAGCTAATATAGTAAAAGTTTTATTTATCGTAAATTCAAGGGTTTAAGACTTCTACATCTATATGTAGCGCGGAGTCGAAGCCACTCCGCCTCCGATCAGTTTCAGTTGGGGTTTAAATGCCCGTCTAAAATGTCTTTAATTTTGAATTTTGAATTGTTAACTCACTTTTTCAAAACTACATTGAAAGAATTTAAATATCCAGTAATGGTTTTAGCTAGTGTCTTTTGCTGTTTTTTTGTAGTTATTGCCATTACTTGATATAGTCTTCCTTCGGCAACATACATTCTACTTATAGTGATTTTCCCTCCAGAATTGATATACTGAATTTCTTTGCCGGGATGATTATTGGAACTACGAATGTTTCGTTGACTAATTAAATTGCTTTTCGTAGTCTTTAAAGCCATATCCCGTGCATTATTAAGTACAGCTTGAGGATCAGCCATTTGACCGTAACTATAAGGAAAATCATTGTAAGCAACTATGTATGCTACTTGCTGTTTTGGTGGTTGAGCGACAAATATTTCTAGGTTAATTTCCCCCATATAAGTTTTTTGGGATTCGGTATTTCTATTGGGGCTTCCCGGCATCAAAATTGTAAAACGTCCATCTGGAGCAGTATATAACTTCCATTGTGGCTGCACGGGTTGAGAAACCTTTGGTTTGACAACAGCTACCGGAGATTTGGGTTGACGCGCTTCCACAAGAACAGAGCCACCACAGACAATGGTGGCGGCTATTAGTGGTAACAGACTTTTAACTGTCATATTTTTTGCCCTTTGAGATGCTGATCTCACTGATGATGCCAGCTGTTATAACCTAGCAGCACATAAAGCAGCACCAATTAGGCCGACTTGTGAGTTGAGGATAATATACACCGGGATCTCTTCGAGGAGGCGGCGCATTCTACCTTTTTGGGTGAAATTTAATAAGAAACCGTTATTTTGGATTAAGGGCAGGATTTTGGGCGCAATTCCACCAGCGATGTATAAGCCACCGTAAGGTAGGAGTTTCAGGGCGAGATTGCCGGCTTCTGCACCATAAGCTTCTACAAATAATTGCAAAGTTTGTTCACTGAGGCGATCGCGTTTTTCTAGTGCAGCTGTACCAATGACAGCACCAGCATCGACACTTTTTTCTTCTTGTCCAGCTTCTTGTTCCCAAGTTCTAACGATTTGGGCGATATCTGGTGATTCGGCGGCAATTTTGCGATCGCGCAGAAATTGGTAAATTGCCACAATTCCCATTCCAGAAACCACGCGTTCTACAGAAACGCGCTGGATATCATGTTTACCCAACAGGTATCTCAACAGTTGAAACTCGATCTCGTTTCGAGGGGCAAAGTCAGCGTGTCCACCTTCTGAGGGAAAAACTTGATAGTGGTTTCCCTGCTTAATTAAAAATCCTTGCCCTAAGCCAGTACCAGCACCAATAATTCCAATGGGGGTTTCGGGTTGAGGTTTGCCAACTTGCAACGTCAGCAAGTCTTCTTTTTGTAAACCTGAAATTCCATAGCCAACGGCGGCGAAGTCGTTAATCAAAGAAATATGCGGGATACCCAATTCTGCTTCTAAACGTTCGGTATCTAGGAACCAGGCTAAATTGGTCAGTTTGGCAGTATTTTTGACAATGGGGCCTGCGATCGCAAAACAAGCCTTTTCTGGTATTGGTGTATTAGCTTTGAGCAAAAACTGCTGTACTATGGGTACTAAATCGGGAAAATCAGCACTGTGGTAACTTTCCTGATAAATAGTATGTAAAGCTGGTGAATCTGATTTTTCAACCAATTGCAGAATAGTTTTCGTCCCACCAATGTCTCCTGCTAGTAATAAAGTCATAGAATTTATTCGCGAATTAATTACTTTTTTTGTAGGATATACCCAACGTAGCAGAAGGCATGAACGCAAATCTCTATCAGAGTTTAAGCAAATCGAATAACTTCTTCTATGTGGGTTAAATGGGAAGTGTCTCCCGTTAGTTCCAATAACCATTCTGGTTCCTGGCGTACCACTTTTACCAAAGAACATAAAGAAGCTTTAACTTCTGTTTTGGCAATTTCCCCCACTAGTCCCATTGCTCCACCCAACACAGATGCACCATGTGCCACTAGCAGGATATCCTCTGGGAAGAACTCAGTAGCTAAACATCTAGCAGTTTGTCCAGAACGTTCTCGCACTTTTTCGTGAGTTTCAGGATATTTGGCAGCGATGCGCGAGGTGTAGCTGCGGTCAATTCTGGGGAATAACTCTGCTAATGCTGGAGTTGAGAGCCTTTCGGGTTCTTCTGTCATCCAAACTGGATTTAGCCATTCACTCAAACCTGTTTCGAGTTTAATCGGCAAGTCGAGCATTTCTGCAACTGCATTTGCCGTTTGTACAGTTCGCAGGAAAGGAGAAGCGAAAATATGACCAATATTTTCTTTTTTCAATCGTTTAGCTAACTGCTGTGCCTGCACCATACCATCATCAGACAAGGGTGGATCGTAGCGTCGTTCGGCGGTGAGAAACCAATCGGGGTTTACGAAATCGAGGCGGTTAGCGTGTCTTGCGATCCAGACTATTTGACTCATGGGTTTAATTATTCCGGTGAATATAATTCCCCGCTAAACAAATATATAGATATCTGCAAGGAGGGCTGCAAATATTAATATATGACAAAAATCGTAATAATATTTAATAATACTAATTATTAGGAAAAGTTATAAGTGTTGTCAATGTAGCTTTTTTTAAAGCCTTTTTAGCCAAGTCTCTAAAGCAATATCGACTAAAATCTCTAGAGAGTTAGTTCCACTCAGAATAAGTTTTTCATATTTTTCATAACAGATGCGTGAGCGCTCATCTCGTAATTCACCCCCTGCACATCTTTTTATTGTTTCTATAAATGCTGGATATTCATACATGCTACAGGATCTAATTTTATTACTTATAAAGGCTCTAGGGTAGTGAATTATTCTATAAAAGCTAGTCCAATCTTTATCAGGAAAAATATGCATTCTTAGAGTATTTTGTTTCAAATATGGTGCTGGTTCAGGTAATCTTAGAAATAGGTTAGGTCTACCTTGAAAACCATAAATAGTGTTACCAAAGTAAAACTCAGCACAGAGCTTACTTTTTCCTTTACCATATTCAATAGAATTAGGTTTAACAATTTCTTCGATGCGTTTGTCAAAGCCAAGAATTTTTTTACGAATTCTGAGTACAGCCTCTCGCTCATTTTCGATAGAATTGTTACATTTAGATAGACGGTTAATAATTGCTCTAGGAGGAGCAGGTATATCTTCATTAACCTCTCTTTCCTCATGATGAATTTCTAATTTTGACAACTTGCCATTATCTAAGTCTTTTAGCTCTAAATAAAAGTTTTGATTTACCACCATTATTTGAAAGTGGAGAAATTGAATAGATAGATGACTGTACTTTCTATCTGTAAAATTATCTCGATGAAAATTAGGCTTAATTGCTATCAAGCTAATAGATTGTCCATAGTCTACCTCTTCTTGGAAGGGTTTATTCTCAAGTAAAGCTTCATAATACCGAGTTAGTTGCTGAACAATATATCTGTCTTCACCGTTTTTCAATTCCAGCACTACTAACTGTCTCTTCTCATTCAAGGCTAAGATGTCGCAAATTTGACCTTTAATATAATATTGTCGCTTTAGCGGAATTAGCCCGAAAAGTTCCTTTAAATTCGCCCAGACAAAATCTTCTAAATCAGCTTCAGTCGCAAATTTCCAACTATTACCCGCTTTTATTAAATTCACGCAATCCATTATCTTGCTTTAAGTTGAGTAAATTACTACCTTTAGTATTCCCAAAGCTAGATAGGAATTTATACAATTGTTTATATAGCAGTTCTCAGTTGAGTAGGTAAAAAACCCCACCCCCAACCCCCTCCCCGCAAGCGAGGAGGGGGCTATGATGTATAGGAAAAGCTATAACTTTAACCATCCAAATAATTGCCCTACGCTTAATTGAAAATTGCTGACTAAATCGGGAACTGGTAATATTTCTTGTTCTTCTTGTAAAAGTTCTGGTTGCTGCTTTGGTGGATAGACTAAAACAGAGCGATCGCCTGGATCAATTAACCAACCTAAACGACTACCATGTTTTAAACAATGTAGAATATTTCCGGTTACTTTAGTCTGGCTTTGATCTGGCGACAGAATCTCAATTGTCCAGTCTGGATACGTCTTGAAGACATTAGCTACATCTCCACGTTCATCTATGGGAATCCGTTCCCAAGCAAACACAGCTACATCAGGTACAATTGAACGTCCGCCAAAAGTACACCGCAGTTCTGGGAAAGCAAGGGCAATTTTTCGACTCTCAACTACTTCATTTATACCTGTGACTAACTTCCCCTGTAATTTGCTATGTTTTCCTTGAGGCATTGGCTTTTGAATAATTTGACCGTTGATGTATTCTGAGCTAGGCTTTGTTTCTGGTAGTTTTAAAAAATCTTCTAAAGTTAGGGGTTTAGTTGGTGATTTAACCATCTGCTTGTATCTCCCAAGTTTTCATTTAATGAATTATCCTAAATAAGCTTTTTTAACTCGCTCATCACTAATTAATTCTGATGCTGCACCTGTTAAGGTAATAGAACCAGCTTCTAGAACATAACCGCGATCGGCAATTTGTAGTGCCAGATTCGCGTTTTGTTCAACCAACAGAATAGTCACGCCTGTAGCCCGGAGATTTTCAATAATAGAGAAGATTTCCCGGACGATCGCAGGTGCTAAACCTAAGCTAGGCTCGTCTAAAAGCAATAGTTGTGGTTTACTCATGACAGCACGTGCGATCGCTAACATTTGTTGTTCGCCACCGCTGAGAGTTCCTGCTAGTTGATTGCGTCTTTGTGACAAGCGGGGAAATAGCTCAAATTGGCGCTGAATATCTGCTTTTATCTCGGCTTGATTGGAGCGAATATAAGCACCCAAAAGTAAATTATCAAATACAGTTTGTCGCGCTAATACTCTGCGTCCTTCAGGGCAATGGGCGATACCAAGTTGTACAACTTCGTGAGTTTGGCGGCGGGTAATATTATGTCCATTATAGATAATTACACCACTATTAGGATTAACTACTTTAGATATGGCACGGAGTGTAGTCGTTTTTCCAGCACCATTAGCACCAATTAGAGTAACTACCTCACCTTTTTGAATAATTAAATTAATCTTTTTTAAAGCTTGGATGCCGCCATAATTAACATCAAGTTCTTGAACTTCTAAAATTGTATAGTTTGGCTTACTATCGGCTTTCATGGGCGGTTTACATCCAGAAATGTTGATTCAAAATCTAAGATACATCAATCATACATTTCTTAAAACAGTGCATAGACGTTGCTTCAACTTCAAACCAACGCCATAATACCGCAATCTTTATGATGTACCATTAATTACTGATAAATATATCAAGCGTCCAGTGGCAAAAGTAGCAGATATTGGTAGCAAGCGACTAATTAATTTAGCTCCCGATGCATGGGTAAAATGGGTGACACAGCGTCCTGAAGTCGTGGCGAAAGAAATTCTCGGCTCTGAGTTTCATTGGATTAGCCGGGAAACAGATGTGTTGGTGAAAGCATACAGTGCTACTCACGGAGATTTTCTAGTATTAAATGAACTACAGTTGCGTTACACGGCACAGATGCCTCTACGGATGAGAGGCTATGCTGCCTTGGCCCAAGAACGCTACCGATTGCCAACTTACCCAGTACTGATCAACATTTTACCGCCTCCATCCACCTTAACTATTGTCAATAGTTACGAGCAGGAATTTTTGGGATTACGTGCTATCCAAGATTATCGCCTAATTAATCTGTGGGAAATCGATGCTGAAATAGTATTTGAGCAATCACTACCATCGTTGTTACCCTTTGTGCCAATCCTGCGAGGAGGGGGAGAGGTATCAGTTGTGCAACGCGCATTACAGGCGCTACGAGCCGATGAACAGTTGAACCAATTAGAATCATTGCTGGCATTTTTTGCTAGCTTTGTTTTAGACACGCCTTTAGTGCAACAAATCATGAGGTGGGATATGGCAGTATTGCGAGAATCGCCTTGGTATCAGGAAATTGAGCAAAGAGGTATTCAGCTAGGTCTTCAGCAGGGTGTACAACGGCAGTTAGTACGAGTATTACGACGACGCTTTGGCGAAATTCCTCATGAAGTGGAAGCAAGGCTTGAGGGCGAAAGTGTGGAAAAATTGGAAAGCTTAATGGATAGCGCGATCGCTGTGAGTTCTTTAGACGAATTTGTAGTAATTTTGTCTAGATAAATTCATTCATTTCCTAAATAAGCTTCAATTACAGCCGGGTTATTTCTGACTACAGATGGTTCACCCAAAGCAATTAATTGACCAAAATCTAATACAGCAATGCGATCGCACAAACCCATAACTAATGGTACATGGTGTTCTATAAGGACGATCGTCAAATTGAAGCGATCGCGCAGGCTGCGAATAAATTCACTCAATTGCTGCTTTTCGTTAGGGTTCATCCCCGCCGCCGGTTCATCGAGAAGTAAAATTTGTGGTTGTAATGCTAAAGCACGGGCAATTTCTAGTCGCCGCTGATCGCCGTAAGCAAAGTTTTTGGCTTTTTCGTCAGCGCGATCGCTTAATCCCACCAAATCTAATAAATCTAAAGCTTTTTGCTTAGTTTTTAATTCTTCGCGAGGCGCTGGTGGTAATCCCAAAACTCCTGTAATCATATTACTTTTAGTGTGTAAGTGTCGGGCGATTATCACATTTTCTAATGCCGATAATTCCCCAAACAACCGGATATTTTGGAAGGTACGGGCGATACCTAAAGCCGCAATTTGATGGGGACGCAGTTGAGAAACTTCTGCACCTTGATAAATTAATTGGCCGCCAGAAGGTGGAATAAAGGCAGTAATCAAATTAAACAGTGTTGTTTTGCCAGCACCATTAGGGCCAATGAGTCCAAAAATCTCATGTTTATTTACACTAAAAGATACATTATTTACCGCCACTAAACCACCAAAGCGGCGAGTTAATGCTCTTGCTTCTAAGACTATACTGTTATTATTTACTGAAATGCTATGTGACATTTTTGCATACTATTATAAATATAAAACTTACGCAATCACTCTCTAAAAATCTTATTCTTTTGCGCCCCTAGCGGTTCGTTTTTTTATTTGAAAAACATCTGGAGTAATTAGCCCTTGTGGGAAAAAGATTGTACCTATTACTATTAAAAAGCCAAAAATAATTAATCTACCATCTCGCAAAAACTGTGCTAACCAATTAGGTAAACCACCAGTATCAGCTAGGCTTCGCAGAATCTCTGGTAAGGCTGTAAATACCATACCTCCAATTACTGGGCCTAAAAAAGTTCTTGAACCACCAATTAAAACAAAAGTTAAATATATAATGCTGGCATCAAAAGTACCTTGACGAGCATTCCAGGTATTGAGGAAGTGAGCGCTAATTGCACCTACAACCCCTGCAAGCATAGCCCCCAATGTAAACGCCAAAACTTTGTAATAAGTCGGATCGATTCCCATTGCACCCGCAGCTAATTCATCTTCGCGGATCGCGATAAAAGCCCTTCCGACGCGGATACGTTCTAAACGATAAAGTAGTACCATACTAATTAATAGTAATGGCAGAGCAATCCATAAATATTCGAGTTGTGTTTGGAAAGGTTGAGGAATGCCAAAAATTCCGACAGCACCGCCTGTAATGTCTAGATTGAGAGAGATGACGCGCAGAACTTCCACAAAAGCGATAGTTGCGATCGCTAAATAAATTCCTCGCAACCGTAATGCTGGAATTCCCACTAATATACCCAATAAACCAGAAATTACACCCGCAATTAACATCTCCAATAACAAGAATGGAATTGGGAATAAACTACTGTCAGATGTAAAAATTTTTGTGGATAAAATTGCTGCAATATATCCACCTAAAGCATAAAATCCTGGACTAGCTAAAGACAATTGTCCTGTCATTAGCGGTAAGTAAAGTGATAACCCTAGTAACGCCCCCAATACCATAGAGACAATTAAAGAAGCGTAAGTAGCGAAAAAATCAGCCATTTTATTGAATATATTTTGATTAATTTTAATCAAACTATCGCTTTTATTAACTATTAAGCTGTTAATATTTGCTCTGCTGTCAGCGTCAGTTCAGGAAAAGTTCGTGACACTATTCGTTCTGAATCTCTAAAATGTGTGCATTGGTATTTACCCTCAGCATCTAATAGAAAAACAAACACAGCCGGAACTTTTGGATTTCCTAGATATTCTCTTAGCCCAATTGCCAAATAATCTACAATCCAATATTCTGTAATACCTAAACGTTGATATTCATCTAATTTATCAATATAGTCATCTTCCCAATTAGTTGATGTCACCTCTACAGCTAACTGGATGGGTTCTTCAAGTGCAGCATAAGCAGAACGATTTGAGCGCCATTTATCTTTATCTATGACACTTACATCAGGCTTGCGCCCTTGCTCTATGCCATTAGCAGTTATAGTTTTAAAGACTGCTGTGTTATTAACTACATAATTCAGATTTAGTTGCCTAATTTCATCATTGAAACCAAACAATAGAAAATTAGCGACATCATGATTTCTGGTTGCACGCACTTCTACAATTTCTCCATCTACAAGTTCATATAAACCTTCTTCTGGACACTGTTCTAAAAATTGGTCAAAAGTTAATTTTTGTTTGGTGTATGTTTTCATAGCGCTACTCTCTTTAAACTTTCTGAATAAACCGCCGCCCTAACAAACCTTGGGGTCTAACTAATAGCATGATAAACAAAATTGCAAATGCTACTGCGTCTTTATATCCAGAATAATCAGCAGGAACAAACGCCTCTACTAATCCAATTAATAAACCTCCCAAAACTGCACCAGGAATACTACCTAAACCACCTAAGACAATTACCGCTAAACCCCGCAAACCAAAAGCAATGCCGAAATATGGCCCTGCAATACTAACACTAGAGGCAACTAAAGTTCCTGCTAATCCTGCTAAAAAGCTGCTGATGAAGAAGGTTAAGATGATAAAGCGATCGCTATTAATTCCTAACAAACTAGCTGTGGTTGGATCTTCTGCGATCGCTTGCATTGCCTTACCATATTTAGTTCGATTGATAAAATAGGTAAGAATTGCCACAATCACTACTGATACAGTAAAAATTACCACTTGAACACTGCGAATCGGAATTGGGTTTTCTGGGCTACCAAAGTTAATCGCAGGTGGCAAATTACCGTAAGTATTTGCGGGGTATGTGTAACTTTCCGCGCCTATTAAATACTGGATTAAATTCACAATTACCACTGCTACTCCCAAACTGGAAACAACAGTTAGCAAAGGATCGGAGCCTTGACGGCGCAAAGGTTGAAAAGCAACGCGTTCCATCACTACCCCTACCAATCCCGCTAAGGTGCTTCCTAAAATTAAGGATATAGCAAATGGTAATTTTATCGGCAAGGCTGCATTAGCCAGCAAGCCATTAAATCCAAAGTTCCCACCCATAAGTGCATAAGTGAAATATGCACCCAAGGTAAAAATCGCGCCATGAGCTAAATTAATAATGCCCAAAATAGAATAAACCAAGGTATATCCCAAGGCAAAAATTGCATAAACACTGCCAATAGATAACCCATTTAATAATTGCTGCAAAAAGATATTGATATTCATGTAGCAACTATTTTAGAAATGTGAATTTACCTTGACTTCCATCTTTTTCCATCTTGATTTGGGCAACATAGAAATCTTTTTGCACAACTTCACCTGTGGGAGTAAAACCAATTTCACCTAATGGTGTATTGTATGTTCCTTCAAGTATTTGTTTGTTTAGCTGCGTCCGTAATTCTGGTAGCTGTAGTTTGTTGATTTTGCTCTTTTTATCTAAAGATTGGAGTGCTTCAACATAAACCTGGACTGCTGCAAAAGCTTGGGCGCTAAATTGGGGTGGTTCTTTTTTATATTCTTCAATATAGGCTTTACGAAATGCCGCATTAATTTCACCTGGATGTTCTGGACTGTAGGCTTGAGCTATCAATACCCCATCACAAAGTGCTTTACAAACTGGCAACAAATTTGATGTATTTAGACCATTTCCACCGACAATTAAGCCTTTATAACCCAGTTCCCGCAATTGCCTAACTAAATTACCACCATCAGCAGCCAAGCCAGAAATAATTACCAAATCTGGTTTGAGATTAATTGCATTGGTCGCTTGACTTTGAAAATCTGTATCACTAGTTTGGAATTTTTGGACTGTTACCAATTCTAGCCCTTGATCCTTAACTGTTTGCTGAAAAATTTCCGTTTCTGACTTGCTAAATGCATCATTTTGGGCATAGAAAACTGCAACTTTTTTCAGTTGTGGGTTTTGCTTAAGTGCCGCTTTCACCGAATTAGGCGCAACGACGGAAACTGGTGCAGAAACACGAGCAACGTAATCACCAATTTCGGGAATATTTTTAGCAGTATTTGATGGCCCAATAATTGGTACTTTTGCTCGTTCGCCAATAGGATCGGCACTAAAGGCTTGCTGTGACAAAGTTGGCCCGACAATTCCAACAACTTTATCTCTATTAATTAGAGTTTGAAAAGCGTTAATTGCTCCTGCTTCATCACCGCTAGTATCTTGAAAAACTAATTTAATTGGTGTGCCATTAACACCATTTTTACTATTGAAATACTTTTGGGCAAGTTTGGCTCCAGCGACTTGTTCTTGACCCAGTAATGCCACATTGCTAGTTTGGGCAACACCAATACCAATGGGAATACCACCTGATGATGTACCCGTTGTCGCTGGGGTATTGGTTGTAGTGTTATTTGGGGTAGTATTTGGAGTATTAGTGGGAGAATTTGTCACTGTGGTAGTGCCACCACCACAACCTGTTAGTAGCAAAGCGCAAGTTGATAATAATGCTGTTGTCCGAGCGATCGCGTTGTTCATCGTTGGATAACCATCTAGTTATGAGAGATTCGGCAAGTGTTAATAGCAAAGTTCATAATCTGCAAAAAAAAATGATGCAGATTTACACTTTTGCACGAATTCTATTAAATCATTCTTATTTGAACATGCAAACACAAATATTCAAAGTGTTTGTAAATACAAATTATAATTAGCCATAATTTTACCATTCCCAGGTACAACTTGGGAATCGTTAAGCGTGAGCGCTGTCAAGTGTCAGATGTTCGAGTCAAACTTAGGTGTCTGAAATCATGCAGCCAATTCAAGACAAAGTATCAAACTAAGTTGATAGATGATTTGTTCAAATTTAAACTCTGATATGAACAAACTTTTACCTAAAATTTACTTTAGTAGAGTTTCATTCGATCAGTGTTGATGCAACGGCTGATAATAACAGTTTTATCGCACAAAGGTTCTGAGTTAAAACTGGATAATGTAAAGGTTTGTAACTGATTTCTGTAGCTTTTATAACTGAAATTGAATCGAAAATAGGTACGTGTTTTTATCGTACAATACCACTGTCTAAATCTTTCTAACAAAACACAGAGCTGTATTAAGCGAGGAAGACATTAGATTCTATGAAAAGGAAATTTACAATTTTAGCAGGCACAACATCGGTAATTTTATCCCTGGTAAGTCAGCCAGTTCTTGCAGCTTGGAGTGGGCCTCAGAGTCTGGGAGGAGTATACACCTCAGATCCTAGTTGTGCTTCATTAGGCACAAATCAGGCTATCTGTGCGGGTCTTGGAACCAATAAAGCACTTTTTGTAAATCGGTTTAATGGCAGTTCTTGGAGTGGGCCTCAAGGTCTGGGAGGAGTATACACCTCAAATCCTAGTTGTACTTCCTTAGGCACAAATCA
>NZ_JAVRCI010000130.1:0-13662 GCF_034530835.1 Nostoc sp. DedQUE12b
CGGAGTAATCCCAAGAGTGCATTTGACGGAAAGGTAGACCCATCTTTTGGAAGACGTACTTCTCTTTCACGCCAGAAGCTACCAAATCAGGCTTCAGCGCTTTGATAAATTCCTCGAATTCGTAAGCGGTAACGTCGTCATAAACAATGGTGCCGTTTTCGATGTAGTGAGTGGTACGTTTGTAGTCGTCATTATGAGCGAACTCATAACCAGTACCAATCATCTTCATGCCCAAGTCTTGGAAAGCTGGGACAACGTGGCGAGGACGTAGACCACCAACCATGATGGCAACGGTCTTACCTTCCAAGCGGGGGCGGTACTTAGCAACTACCGCATCCATTGTGGGTTGATATTTGGCGATAACCTTCTCAGCGTTTGCTTGGATTGTTTCGTCAAACTTGGAAGCGATTTCCCGTAAAGATTCAGCAATCTTGGTGGGGCCGAAGAAGTTGTATTCCAACCAGGGTATACCATAAGCTTCTTCCATGTGACGGCTGATGTAGTTCATCGACCGATAACAGTGGATGAGGTTCATCTTCACATTGGGGGTCATCAACATTTCGTTGATGGTGCCATCACCTGACCACTGAGCGACTACGCGCAAGCCGATTTCTTCTAACAGGATGCGGCTAGCCCAAGCATCTCCACCGATGTTGTAGTCACCAATGATGGCTACATCATAAGGAGTACCTTCAAACTGAAGTGTACCGTCTTTTTTCGCTTGGTCTGCTCTGGTAAATACCCAGTCACGAACCATGTCGTTCGCAATGTGGTGTCCCAAAGATTGGGAAACACCCCGGAAGCCTTCGCAACGCACGGGTACAACTGGCTTACCAATTGTTTTCGATGTCTTGCGAGCAACAGCTTCGATGTCATCCCCAATTAGACCGATGGGGCATTCAGATTGAATGGAAACACCACGGTTGAGGGGGAAAAGTACATCTAGTTCTTCGATCAGCTTGACAAGTTTCTTGTCACCACCGAAAACGATATCTCTTTCTTGGAAGTCAGAGGTGAAGTGCATGGTACCAAAGGTATCAATACCTGTGGTACCGATGTAGTAGTTACGACGACCAGACCAAGACCAGTAACCGCAACCTACAGGCCCGTGGCTGATGTGGATCATGTCCTTAATAGGGCCCCAAACCACACCTTTAGAACCGGCGTAAGCACAACCACGAGCGGTCATTACCCCAGGAAGGGATTTGATGTTAGACTTAACGCCGCAATCGGACTTACCTTCTTCGTATACGCCTAAGTGCTTTTCGCGCTTTTTAGCAGCTTTGTCTGGGTAAGCACTGAGAACTTCTTTAATTAGTTCTTTTCTTTCTTCGATGATGTTTTGATTTTCTGGAGGTGTCATACTTAGCCTCTGTGACTCGTAAGGATCGGGCATAGGGGGACTAGGAGTCCCCTCTAAGGTTAGGGGGGAGATGGAAGAGAGAGGAAAAGGTAAGATATGAAACTCTTCCTTTTTCCTTGTGCTAAAGCGTTATTTCTTAGCGCCTACTTAGACTAAGCTTGAGTAGCAGACTGAGCAACCAACTTAGCAGTATTTTCTTCGCTTTCGAGAATACCGAATTCAATCAACAATTCTTCTAGTTCTTCCATTTCGATAGGTGTAGGAATAGCCAGGTTTTTGTTGTTGATGATCTTGGTAGCCAATGTCCGATATTCGTTAGCTTGGTTGCTTTCTGGTGCGTACTCGTTAACGGTCATGCGGCGCAATTCTGCGTGTTGAACAATGTTGTCACGGGGTACGTAGTGAATCATTTGGGTGTTCAACCGTTTTGCCAAGGTTTCGATCAATTCGATTTCCCGGTCGGTATTACGGCTGTTACAAATCAAACCACCCAAGCGCACGCCACCGGTGTGAGCATACTTAAGAACACCACGAGCAATGTTGTTAGCAGCGTACATCGCCATCATTTCACCAGATGTAACGATGTAGATTTCTTGTGCTTTACCTTCACGGATAGGCATTGCGAAACCACCGCACACAACGTCACCTAATACGTCGTAAGATACGAAGTCTAGGTCTTGGTAAGCACCGTTTTCTTCTAAGAAGTTGATGGCGGTGATGATACCACGACCGGCGCAACCTACACCGGGTTCTGGACCACCAGATTCTACGCAACGAACGTTACGGAAACCGGTCAGCATTACTTCTTCGAGTTCGATATCTTCTACTGCACCACGTTCTGCGGCGAGGTGAAGAACGGTTGTTTGAGCCTTGCTGTGCAGCATCAAACGGGTGGAGTCAGCTTTAGGGTCGCAACCGACGATGAGGATGCGTTGACCCATTTCTGCCATAGCTGCCAAGGTGTTTTGAGAGGTGGTAGATTTACCGATACCGCCTTTACCGTAGAAAGCTATCTGTCTAATGTTATCGTCTGTCATTGTTCGTGTTTCCCTGCAATTGGTTGGTTGGTGGGTCTGTGCGTTTGTCAGTTGCGTTCACGCCAGTTGAGCGACAGTAGTGAGCGCGTGTAGAGCATCGTTGGTAGCGTTGGCATAAATGCCTGCTGGGGGCGATCGCTCCACAGCCATAATGATTGAGAGTAGGTACATATATTTCGTGGTTAAATTGTTTTCTTTTGGTTTTTTGTCCTTTGTCCTTTGTCATTTGTTCTGACAAAGAACAAAGAAAATTACGCGATTTACAAATACGTCATAATGTGTTTCAGCTTGCAAGATTCAATAGGATTTGATGTTGTTTGTCAACAATCAATGCATAAGTCCTATTACTTGTTCAAAATAGCGCCCTTCATGTTTGTGACGCGATCTAGTGCAGCTTTGGTGTCTTCTGCTGACACTCCACGCACAGCCATTGCTTCACCGAGATGCTTGGCGATCGCATCGAAGTGTTGTTGTTGTAGATTCAATCCTGCGTGGGTTTTGTCCATTGGACGACCGCCGTATTGCTTTGGCCCTTCAAATATTTGAGCTAAGAAAGCAACTAGATGATTACGTTGCTTTGCCATGTCTGTACCAGCAAAAATGGGACTGAGGAGGCTGTCTGTAGCAATGCGTTTGTGGAGTTCATCTACTACTTGTTCAATAGCTGGTTGTCCACCAATGTTGTCGTACAATGTGCTCATATCCTGTTCCTTTGAAGCGAGTTGGATGATGAAATTTGCAAGTAGGCGCTTAATCTATGAAGCCTATATGCTGTTAGCCGTCATAGCTAATGAAGCTATCGGTTGTCGGTAGGATTGAAGCATTGATGTGGAGACAATTATATGGTTCAAATCCTACTTTCTGTTCCTGGCTGAATGCATATTAGAGCGTATTTGTAGATTACGTTAAGTCCTACAGCAATTCCTAAACTGCTTCGACTACAAGGCTCTTGCTGACACGATCTTGTAATCTGGCTTCGATCGCAATTTTGAGAGTTGCTGTACTACTAGAACAGGAACCGCAAGCACCTTGCAGCACAACTTTAACGCGATCGCCTTCTACATCATACAGTTCTACATCTCCCCCGTCTGCAATCAGTACGGGTCTGATTTCTTCATCAAGAACCTTTTGAA
Organism: Nostoc sp. DedQUE12b; assembly: GCF_034530835.1. Classification (NCBI taxonomy): domain Bacteria; kingdom Bacillati; phylum Cyanobacteriota; class Cyanophyceae; order Nostocales; family Nostocaceae; genus Nostoc; species Nostoc sp. DedQUE12b. Next base: position 3,534 of record NZ_JAVRCI010000130.1, read on the forward strand.
TTAGAGCAATCTTTTGCACGTTTGTTAGCGCTCGTTGCTTTGAATTAACAATTTCTGTGGCAACTTGTACGCTGTAATTGTTGAGAGCAGGTGAGGCGTATTCCTGTTGAACTGATCTAATAATATCATCGATATTAGCCAGACAGGAACCGCATCCGCCACCAGCTTTTACATAATTTGTTACTTGCTCGGCATCCGTGAGATGATTTTCTAGAATCACGCGACGAATCTTAGACTCGCTGATGCCAAAGCAACTGCAAACTAATGCACCTTCATCATCATCATCATGGCTAGCTAGAGGAATGCCACGATAATTATAGATAGCAGCTTCTAGCGCTTCTTGTCCCATGACAGAGCAATGCATCTTTGCTTCTGGTAAACCACCAAGGTAATCTGCAATGTCTTTGTTGGACACTTTCAGAGCTTCATCTAAGGTTAAACCTTTGACCATTTCGGTTAATGCACTAGAAGATGCGATCGCACTAGTACAACCAAAGGTTTGAAACCGAGCATCTAGAATCTTATCAGATTCTACTTCCACTTTCAGGTGCAATCTCAGAGCATCGCCGCAAGCAATACTACCGATTTCGCCCGTTGCAACCTTAACTCCAACTTCGCCCGTTTCTTCAATTTCTCCCTGATTCTTGGGATCGTAAAACAGTTCTAATACTTTATCGGTGTAGTCCCACATATTATTTAAGTGCTGAGTGCTGAGTGCTGAGTTATGAGTGTGGGGATTGGGGAAGGGGTAATAGGGAAGGGGAAAAATCATTCCTTTACCCTTTACCCTTTAACCTTTTCCCATTTTTTCCCAGTCCCTAACGATGTGCTAGTGCTTGTTCTTGTCCTTGCAACCAACCTGCTTCATCATTTTTGAAGGGTGAGAGGGCGCGTAAACGTTCTACAATACTGGGCATTACCTCTATTACTCGATCGATTTCGGCTTCGGTGGTGTAGCGACAAAGACTGAAGCGAATTGAACCGTGCAAAGTTGTGTAGGGTAAGCCCATTGCCCGCAGGACGTGAGAGGGTTCCAGAGAACCGGAGGTACAAGCAGAACCGGATGATGCACAGATACCGTATTTGTTCAATAACAGTAGAATTGCTTCACCTTCGATGTACTTAAAGCCGATATTGGTCGTGTTGGGCAATCTCTGCGTAACGTCACCGTTTACGACACAATCGGGAATTTTAGCGAGTAAAGTTTGTTCGAGGCGATCGCGCAGCTTTCTTTCTCTTGCGATCGCTTCTTCTAAGTGTAACAGTTCTAGTTCCGCAGCTTTGCCCAAGGCAATAATTCCTGGAACATTCTCTGTTCCCGCCCTACGTCCGCGTTCTTGGTGTCCCCCAATCATGAAGGGACGGAACCGAACCCCGCGCCGGATATATAAAGCACCAATTCCTTTAGGCCCGTGCAGCTTGTGACCAGACAGGGTTAACATATCCACCGTGCTAGTCTTCATATTCAAGGGGATTTTTCCCACTACTTGCACCGCATCTACATGGAAGATAGCACCATATTCTTTGACGCGCAACCCAATTTGCTCAATCGGGAAAACCGTTCCGGTTTCATTATTCGCATACATAATTGTCACCAAGGCGGTGTTACCCGTCAAGGAAGCTTCTAGTTCATCTAGATCCAGCTGCCCTTGATGATTTACTGATAGATAGGTAACACTATAACCTTGGGTTTCTAATTGTTTGCAGACATTGAGTACTGCTGGATGTTCAACTTGGGTAGTGACGATATGTCGCTTTTCTGGTTGCGCCAATAGTGCAGCTCGAATCGCGGCGTTATCTCCCTCAGTACCACAACTTGTGTAGACAATTTCTGACTCATCGGCTCCCAGGATGGCTGCAAGTTGTTCTCTTGCTGTTCTCACTGCTTTACCGACTTGCCCACCAAAGGTATGCATACTGGAGGGATTGCCGTAATAATCCGTCAGGTAAGGTAGCATTACCTCTATAACTTCTGGGTCTACCTTAGTGGTGGCATTATTATCGAGATAGATGCAGTTATTTTGCATTGTTGTCTTCAATTAAGAATTAGGAATTATTTAATTAAGCTTCAAAACCCACTGATTGGGATTGGCGCTTTTGCAACTGTTCAGAGTATTTCTGGGAATAGCAGTTAAACCAACGTTCCCAGTAATCTTGTTTATTTGTTAATTTAGCAACTACGCGGTTGTAATTGGTAAACCAGCCTTCCCAGTAATCGCTAGGCTGCTTAACGCAACCGTCGCAGGTGGGACAACCAGCTTTACACTGAGGCACGGTATGAATGCTACCAATACAGTTTGTACAAAGTTCAGGGTCAATCCAGTGCTGTCCATCAACCACTTTAATTGCATTCGTCGGACATACCGTTAGACAGAGATTGCAGGAAATACACTGGCTAGTAAGAATTTTGTAAGCCATGATTTATTCTCCTTTTTTGGGAATGGGGCAGTGGGCATTGGGCATTGAGATTTGGGTTTAAGGGAGGGCATTGAGGATAATACTTATCCCATGCCCTATGCCTCATGCCCCATGCCCTATTAGTTATTCCCTAATTCTTTAACGTATTGCTCGTAGAACTCTAAAGCAACCTTTTCAATCACGTCGTAAGCTTCAACAGTCTTAATTCCAGCTTCTTGCAATTTTTCTTGAGGACAGTTACCAATCTTGGAGACTAAAACTGCTTTGCAATCTGCGATCGCTTTCATAATATGCTCAAAAGAAGCTTCTTCGCCGTATCCACCTTGGCAGTATTGGTCAATTTTACGATGGCTGACAAAGCGAACTTCGTTTCCACCCACTTCGTAAATTTGGAATTCTTTCGCATGACCGAAGTGTTGGTTAACCAATCCGCCGCCTTTGGTTGCTACTGCGACGAGGATTTTAGGACTGTTGGCAATTTTCTTACCAGCTAGCGCCTTATCTTTGGCTACTTTAAGTTCTTCTTTAAACTTCTCAATTCCTTCGTGAACAGTAGCGCGTTGTTCCATGTCATATTCGGGAGCCATTTCCAAGAATTTCTCTTTGGAAAATTCCTGGCTGCGGTCTTCTCCCAATAATCCGACTGCATCGGCACGGCACTGGCGACAGTGACGCATCATTTTCATGTTACCGGAGCAGTTGTCTTGAACTTCTTTGAGTTCTTTGGGTGTGGGGCCGCGTTGACCGGTTAAACCGAAGTGTGTGCCATGTTCTGGTGCAGAAATCAATGGCATGATGTTGTGCAAGAATGCACCTTTCTCACGAATGACTCGATTCACTTCGACTAAGTGATGGTCATTAATTCCGGGAATCATTACGGAGTTGACTTTGCACAAGATATCAGCGTCTTTCAGGGCTTGCAATCCTTCCATCTGTCTTTCGTGGAGGATTTTTGCACCTTCAAGACCTCTGTAACGCTTGCGTCTGTAGTGAACCCAAGGATAAATCTTAGCACCGATCTCTGGATCTACCATGTTAATGGTGATCGTAACGTGATCTATATTTAATTGTTTAATGCGATCGATGTAGTCGGGCAGCATTAAACCATTGGTTGATAAGCAAAGCTTGATGTCTGGTGCTTGCTCTGCAATCAACTCAAATGTGCGGAAAGTCTTTTCTGGGTTCGCCAATGGGTCGCCAGGGCCAGCAATTCCCACAACTGTCATTTGGGGAATCTTGCCGCCAATGACTAAAGCTTTGTGTGCTGCTTGTTCTGGTGTTAGCAATTCGCTAACTACTCCAGGACGGCTTTCGTTAGCGCAATCATATTTGCGGTTGCAATAGTTGCATTGAATGTTGCAAGCGGGAGCAACTGCAACGTGCATCCGGGCATAGTGGTGATGAGCGTCTTCGCTGTAGCAGGGATGTTTAGCAATGCGTTCTTGGAGCTTTTCGTCCCTTTCCACGGTGGTGCTGGTGGTGCTGTCACAGCCGCAACCACCTGATTTTGCTTGGGTTGGCGATTCCGTAGCGTTGGAGTTGAGGAGTCGTGTAGACGGTGATGTCATTGAGTTTCGCAAAAGGTCGGTGGACTTGGCTGCCACTGTGGGAGATGCTGTTGCTACTCTTTCATGCCCAGAATTGAAGTCGCGTCTTCCACACTGCCTGCAAACCCTTGGGTGAGGGCGACTTGTTTTTAAGTAAAGCAGGCGATAGATATCTGATGTTCGGCTGGTGTGTGTCAACGTTCGGTTCTTGGGTAGAATTTGTGCTTACAGCCGCGACTTCTCTTCACTTCAGGCATGGTGCTATATCATCCCTCCACTCACTCTTCGCTTTGTTTTGTTTCAGAGCGTTAGGTGATTGGCGATATAAGATTTATAGCAGCCGTCTCCCAGCCAGATGTTGCGTCTCTCTAGGATAGAATTTATTGGATTTATTACTTTTGTACTCAAATACTAAAAACTTTAATTCTTCAAGCATTACAAGAATTAAAAAAGTTTTTTTCAGGTAGGGGTTCTAGTATTTTTTGGTTGGGGTTCTAGTGTTTATAGATAGGGGTTCAGGATTTCTTTGTACTCAGCTAAAACTCAATCTTAGCAAGGAATTTAATCTAATTCTAACTGGATTTGAGTTATTAAAATGTGTACTCAGATTGCCCTCAATTTCCGTCAAAAGCAAGAGATGCCAAGGGTTTGAGGGTGAAAAACTGGAGTAGTCTACATCGTTCTACTCCAGAAACGTGCGAAATTCAATTCTGTATCTAACATATCATTTTTTTGAGGGTAAAAATGCAATTCATATTTTTTTAATTTTTGCTTTGACAATGATATTCAATTGTGGTTGTAAGTCTTGACTGATAAGCGATGTGAGGTAATGAAAATAGGTGTGTTGCTGCATATCATTTTCAAAAAACTTAACTTTTAACTCTTTTTTTTCATTCCCACAATGAGGAGATGGGTAGAAAACTCTCAGGTTTTGTGTTTGAGAGAAACAACAAACTATAATCTAACATGATTGAGCGATCGCAATGAATTTTCTGAATTGCTCACTACAAACCTTAGCAAAAAACCCCATTCCCAACACGGGAAGGGGCAAAATTTAAAATATTTCTTCTTATAGGAGAGAGGTTTTCCAGATACCGCTCTTTGTTGCTGATACTATTTGGCTACAATCAAACCAAACGTGAAAAAATCTTAAGTTATGATAGCCATTTCCCAACAGCCGCCAAAAATGACCGTTGAGGAATATCTCGAATGGGAACCTCAGCAAGACCTTCGCTACGAATATGCCAATGGCGAAGTATTTGCCATGACAGGCGGTACAATTCCCCATAACGACATTGCACTCAATCTCTACAGACCTTTGTACCCTCATTTGCGTGCCAGAGGTTGTCGAGTGAATGTGTCAGACGTGAAAATGCAACTCACTCCCCAGAGTCGCTACTATTATCCTGATGTTATTGTCAGTTGCGACCCTGAAGACCTCAATGCCCGCAACTTTATTCAACATCCCAAGCTGATTGCCGAAGTTCTTTCGCCAGGGACAAGCGCTAAAGATCGGGGTGAAAAATTTACTTATTATCTGACAATCCCCAGTTTGCAAGAATATATCTTAATTGACTCGGAAAAAATCTCCGTTGAGCGTTACTGTCGGGGTGAGGGTAGGATGTGGCTTTACTATCCCTACACGGCTGGAGATATCGTCACTCTATCGAGCATTGAATTTGAGTGTCCGATTGAACTGCTGTATGAAGGTGTTGTATTTATCACCGAAGAATAAAGAGAATGTTCCGTGTTAACTTTTAAAGAGCGATGTCTATGACGGGCTATTCGGTGTCGCACCTTAAGCAACTGCATAGCCAGTGTAGGGTCTTAACTCCGGTGGACGAAACCCTAGAACAATGTGTTCTTTAGGAATTCCAGCCCGTTCCAAATCGGCGGCAATGCCTTCTTCTGTGCCATCCCGTTGAATCCAAATTTTGCCATCAATTAGGTCAATATGAACCAGACAGCCGTGAATGCGGCGATCGCCATCCCAACCTAGATCCATCCACAAATAGCGATCGCGGTTTCGATCGAACACTACTTCTGATTGAATATCCGCATAGGAATAACTCAATGAAGCATATTCACCGAGGATAGTTTCAATCACCTGGCGATAGTGGTCTAATTGGGTATAATCCATTATTTGATGACCTCCTGTTTTGGATCGAATGTAATCAGTTTTAAACGATGATTTCTTAATAAAAGCTTGCCAATGGGTTCTTCAAACAAATCATCAAAAACTCTGTTAGGCACTGCAAGATATAACATTCGCTTGGGCTCCAACTCAATTAAGATATCCTGATATAAAATATACTGGCCTAACGCTTTTTCTAAATCATCAACATCCGATCTCCCGCTAAAACTTTTAATCTCAACTGCAATTTTGGATTCTGCTTTTTCCGCCGCCAACAACTGTCTAGCCCCTAAATCAACATACAAATCTTTTTTACCAAACTTCAGAGTCAGTGGGTCATGAGTAATTATCCATTTATCTTTAATCAAAGCATTTTTGACATTGTTGTGATAGATGTCTCTAGCTGGCATACAAGTGTAGTTTTAGACTGATATTTCTATTTTAGGAAATCGCTACACTAGATTTATCAGGAAAAACAGGCTATCTAAGTTCATTCGGCAAAATATGGTAGCAGGAGGAATGTGATGAAAGCAGTCGTTATCCGTCGGTATGGGGAGGCTGAGGTGTTGCAGTATGAAGACGTGGAACAGCCGAAAATTGACTCAACGCAGTTACTTGTGAAAGTTCGTGCTAGTAGCGTTAATCCCATTGATTGGAAAATTCGTCAGGGGATGTTGAGTTTAATTACTGGCAACAAATTTCCGAAGATTCTGGGGTTTGATGTGGCGGGAGATGTCGTAGCTGTTGGCTCTAGTGTCACGCGCTTTAAACCAGGAGATGCTATTTATGGCAGTACTAGCTTCCCTGGAGGAGGTTATGCCGAATTTGTAGCTGTTCCAGAAAACTTGGTGGCTCTCAAACCAACAAACTTATCCTATGAAGAAGCTGCGGCTGTGCCTTTAGCAGCGCTCACAGCTTTGCAAGCTTTGCGAGATGAGGGAAATATTCAAACAGGACAAGCTGTTTTGATTAATGGTGCTGCGGGCGGTGTGGGCAGCTTTGCAGTACAAATCGCCAAAGCTTTAGGGGCAGAAGTGACGGGAGTTAGCAGTACTAAAAACTTGGATTTAGTAAAATCTTTAGGAGCCAATCGCGTCATTGACTACAAGCAACAAGATTTCACCCAAGATATAGCGCAGTATGACATTATCTTTGATGCAGTGGGTAAGCGATCGCTCTCTCAAACCAAAAGAGTTTTAAAACCCAACGGAATTTATATCACCACGCTACCCAGCCCCGAAGTTTTGTTAGAGGGCGTCTTAACAGCGTTCCTTCCAGGTCAAAAAGCTAAATTTATCCTGCAAAAACCCAACACTCAAGATTTGATTTATCTGAAAGAATTGATTGAAGCGGGTAAAATTCGTGCAGTAATCGATCGCACATATCTCTTACAAGAACTCGCTGCTGCTCATGCTTATAGCGAAAGTGAGCGTGCTGTAGGGAAAATTGTGATTGCAGTTTCTAGTTGACTTTCTTTGCAAAGAGCATTTCATATCGTGTCCGGCTAAAAACTTATCATTTAGACCGCAGGTCTTGCTGGGGGAAAGAGACGTTTCCGATTTTTGCACAGATGCGGTAATCATAAGTGATTAACCGGACTTGATATCAGACCTCTTTAAATTTTGGACTTTCCTGCGGAACGCTACGCGTAGTTTGCTTCCCCGGAGGGGTACGGCATAAGCGTTCAGTAGAACACTTTTACAGCTATTTTCAACTAAATAGACCACGCGGTAGGGACACAGCAATGCTGTGCCCTTACGGCAGATATGGTTCAAATACATGAAGATTGCTGTAAAGTATTCAATCCAAAATCCAAAATCCAAAATTTAAAATTCGGTGGATGCTGCTACTTGACTTCTATCAACGAGATGATCTTATCAAGGTCATTTCCAAGGTATTTATAATTACCAGCAGTATAGTTACGGCTTAGGCGTGTAGGAAAGCTTATAGATGGTGCCGCTGTAGTCATCCGAAATTAACAAATTACCTTGCCGATCTACTGCCATATCCACGGGTCGCCCCCAGGTTTCTTGCGTTGCTGGAACTACCCAACCATTGACTAAATCTATCTCTTGTCCCGGAGTCTTTGTCTTACTGTTCCAGGGAAAGTAAGCTATTCTGTAGCCCGTTTTCTTCCGCCGATTCCATGAACCATGCAGCCCTGCCACTACCCCATTTGAGTATAGGCTGGGAAAGTTAGTATTTTGTAAGAATGTTAGTCCCAAGGGAGCTGAATGGGCTTGGATACCTTTGCTAATCCTGTCCATTGCATTGCAATTAACACTTCCATTAGCATTTAACTGATAGTCGCGGTCAAATGGCATATTGTTAAGGCCATTTGAGGTGTCAGGATTGGGGTTGCAGAATGGCCAACCGTAATTACCACCATCTCGGACTTTCGTGAACTCTTCTGGTGGGTGGTTGTCTACATAGGAGGGGATAATCTTACCGTAATTGCCACTGCTATCGTTGAAGGGATAGGCAATCTGATCTCGATTATTAACGACTACCCAAAGATCGTTTGTACCAGGTAAGAATGCTAACCCTTCGGCATTACGTAAACCTTGGGCAAAAAGCCGCTGATTGGTTCCATTAGCGTTGTACTGGTAAATTGCACCACGCTTTGGATTACTGACAGTATCTTGCTTACAAGCATTGCATGTAGAGGCGATGGACACGTACAGTTTATGGTTGGCATCAAGTGCGATATTTTTCAGTTCGTGACCATAAGCGCCTTTAAGTTCCGGCGTGCTGCCGTCTGGTAAGCCAGTTACAACGATTTGACGATTTTTCGCTACTTTATCTCCAGAGTTGTAGATGAAGCGGTTAATTTGATGAGTTTCAGAGATATAAATGTATGTGGTGTTGTCAATTTTATGAAACACAATGTCGTGTGGTTTGCGTAGACCCGTCACGAAGTCAGAAATAATTGGGTCTTTGCTGCCATTTGGTCGGACAATTAACACTTTACCGGAACTGGGCTGTGATACTAGAAGATCCCCATTGGGAGCAACTGCCATAAAGCGAGCTTTGTTAATGCGAGCATAAACAGAGATGGAGAAATTGGGTGGCACTTTCAAGTAACGGTTAATATTAAAGGGCCAAGAGGTCATTGTACTAGGCACTTTCAGCTTGGTTTCAACAGACGCCGGAGGCGGTTGGCCGATCGCTGCGGTGCTAAGAACCTCCAAGGACATCAAACTAATTAGCGATGCGGATAGTATGCCTCCAAGTATCTGTGTTGGTTTTAGAGTAAATGCAACCATTTTTAACTTCCCTCTAGCTTAGTAGTGATGTATGTTACACATAGTTCTCGGCTAGCCGATTTGACCGAGAGCTTGAATAAAGGTAACTCAAGGGTATTCTTTTTCTTAAACACTTAAAATATCTTTATCTACTGCTATTTTTTCTAACTCATCAACAAATGGGTAAACTGAGAGTGATAAAAAAGGCAGAGCGATCACACTTTCAAACCAAAGAAGTCCTCAAACCCAACACAATTATCATCACGCTACCCAGCGCAGGAACTATTTATTGTATAGAATGTCTTAACAGCGTTCCTTCCTGGTCAAAAAAACAAGTTTGTGTTTACAAAACCCAATGCTGAGGACTTGGTTTTTCTCAAAGAGTTGATTGAAGTTGGTAAAATTCCTGTGGTGATTTATTGCACATATCCCTTGGTAGAACTAGCGATCGCTCATGGTTATAGGGAGAGTGGATATGGCGCAGCCCGTTGTAGACATCGCAGTTGCAAGTTGATAGGTTTTGATTACAGCAGTTTTCAGGTAAATAGCTGTAATATTTTACTAACACACCTTAATCTGCGTATCTAGCTTTAATTTGGTAGGTTGGGTTGAGGAAGGAAACCCAACAATGCGGCAGTGATCCAGTTTCACCTAATTCATTTAAGTAAATTAGACTGAATACGCTTTTATTGCTGCGATCGCTTTTGCTGTCCTATTTCTTGGACTTATGCAATAGACTTCTTGGCATTTGTCGGGGTAAAGGGGAAGGTGGGGCCCCCTCTGGG
>NZ_JAVRCI010000131.1:0-13500 GCF_034530835.1 Nostoc sp. DedQUE12b
AGCCTTCAGATGGAATGGCTTTTATCTCACAATGCTTAACCCGAACTCAGGTTACATAGCGATATTGATGAAACGCAGTTCTTAAATAAGGTTTGAGTTGGGTAACACCATCAGCATTACGAACTGTGACTTCAAAGTAGCCACCTTCTGGTACCCAACCAATCCACCAGCTTTGGTTATATTTATCGTAGCCAACTGTTTCCCAAAACTTGAAGCGTGCTTTGCGCTCATCTTCGGGATGTATACTCTGGTTAACTTTGCGCCAAGTCGGTTGCCCCCAATTACGTAAAGCATCGCGTAACATCGGCAGTGGCATTGTTACCGGAGGACGATTGAGATACCAACCATAGCGATCGCGCTCAGTCTTCAAGTAAGTACGAGTACAGCCATTATATTGCGCCGAAACCAGCCGTTCATCAGCTGCGTAAACTTCGTAGGTTGAACCGTCTAATTGTAAAGTATTGAGAACTTGTTGTTTCTCGATTCCCGTTAAACGATCAAAATCTGGAGTCAAGGTGATGCGGCGATTTATAATCGTATCTAAAATCTTTTTTCCAAAAAATTGATTGGGATCATTTTTGAGTTGGTTTGCACGTTGCTGTACTTCAGGGTTCACTTGTTCTGGCGGACGGCCAAAATGTGGACAGTTTGCCTGGGCTGGATCTGTCCCAATCCCTACATAAGCGGCGAGTAAGACAACTGGAAACAAAGAGTTCAGTATGTGCGATCGCATTTTGAGCTTCAGGATATATTTCACAAAATTTTTTTTATGAGTTATATGAATGAGGGTTCAAGTTAGTTACTAAATCTAAAAAGAACATGAAAAACCGCTTGGTAAAACTCATTAATAAAATTCTCTTACGCAAGCGTGCCGTGATTTAGTCAAGTTTTTGACCACTTGAAAAACCTGTGTCAGATAGAACGTTCTCGCTAACGCAACGTTTTTAACTCTTCAGTAACCAACAATGCTTGATTAAGTTCTTTCGCTGTGGCATTGAGAGAAGACAGATAATAAAAAACACTCTTTTGCCAAAAGTCCGCGCTCCGGTTAAGCAACATATTAAGCTTACGTGTAACTCGATGGATGGGCTTCCTACCTCAGCCCATCCTACGGCGCTTGAGTGCAAACGTCTTATTTCAGTTTGCAGGTTGCAGTAAGTTCTACATTGTAGAAGGTTCCTGGTTTGGGATTAATTGAACGCAACTGCTGGATAAAAGCATTAAATGTTGTATTGCTTATGCCGAAGCCAGCTTCAGCACAAGCAGATAAACCTCCTTCGATGGGAATAGATCCGACCCTGGGGCTATATACAATGAATTTATCGACAGTGCTATTGCCGACAGCAGACCCGATAACCTGGCGAACTGTTCGCAAAGCGGCATTATCTAAGGAACCACCAATACTGCCAATACTGATATTAACCGCACGACTTTCAGCCACAGCGGGCGCACTAATCGACAATACTGCCCCGACAATCATCAAACAGGTGAACTTCAACATTATCCTCTCCTCCAAAAAATTGAAAAACTAATAATTAGGTTTCGACATGGATGATTTACATCACAGACGCGAGCCATGTAAGGTTTTCAGACACTAGGGTGTGTGTGTAAACGGCAAAATCTGTGAACCTATCCCATGATTCTAAAAATCCCTACATTTTTTCGTAAAATATGCTGAAAAACCTTAATTTTTCGTTGTCAGTTCTCGATAAGCTTAAGCTTTATCACACAAATATTATTAGTGGGATAGGTTCTAATACGACAGAGAGTGTCCGCCTGTATTAGATGGTGTTCTCTACTATTGTGATTTGAATTTAAAGATCAATAGGGGAGAAATAGGGGAGATAATTGACCCTCAAACTCCAGCATCACACCACAACGCTCATCAATCGTTATGGTACTGAGTAAATCTTTAACTGATTCTATACCGTACTCCACCCGATCAATCGCCAGCCGAGCGTAATATTTAACCCGCTCCCAGTATGAATCACTGGGTATTGCTGAATGAAAATATGAATTAGGCGATCGCTAACGGGTCATTTTATTCTAAAGATGTCTAGTTATTGATACCAATGCACTCATCGCCAATAGCTGCATTTCACGCGGTACTAAGCAACAAGAAAACTCTTTTACCATTACAGGATCTGGTGCTTTGACCATTAATCGTCCTGGTGTTTCGGTTTCGACTTACACAACTGGTGAGGTTAGAGGTGTAGAAACTACATCCCGTCCCTGGAAAAAAGGCGATCCGATTATCGAACCGACTGGTCTATATCGACTAAATAATGGGCAATTGCTATTGAGCAGAGAATGTTCTAATTAAGTTGAGTTCAAGCCTTTCCTTCTCTATCAGTGACATATTAAGGCTATGGTTGGTGTCTGTGATAAAACAGTTTACCGTTCCCACGCCGATTGCATCACCACCTCAAGAGGTGTAGCAAAACGGGGCAAGCATCGCACGGTAAAACGAAGGAGTATTTTCTAACCCAAAAAGTAAATTGATTTATTGCGATCACAATAAATTATCCCATCCATTCCACCCAATCGGGCGTTACGCCTACGCAATACTCGACTATTTTTAAGATTGGGGCCAGATGGAGTGGAATTGTTACCTTTATTTGATGAGCAATTTTTGCTTTAGCATTAGCATCACAGAAAATTTGTGTGATGTCAAGCCGAGATACAATGGGAGACATAGCCGAGACCCCATTTTTGTTAAATATTTTTAGTCTCGGTCTTTTTTTGTGGCTTTTTTACCGATTCTCCATCAATCGTAGCGTAGGCGTAGCCCGCCGCAGGCATCGCCTTTTTGTCTGTTCAGTTTTGAAATCTATACATAGCAAGCTTTTTGGCTTTTTCAACCCGTCGAACTCACGTTAAAGTTAAACCCTCAATTGTCCTTGAAAATTTTGTTGGCAAAGGCAGTACTGGATGAACAACGGCAAACTCAGAATATACGAACTAGCAAAAGAATTAAATTTGGATAGTAAAAAGCTATTATTAATTTGCGAAAAGCTCAAAATTGTAGTCAAAAGCCATACCAGTACAATCTCAGAATCTGATGCAGAACGCATTCGTCTAGCAGTAAGCAAACTAACAGCAAAATCCTCGAAAAGTAAAACAAACTCTGAAGATTGGGGCTATATGTTTATAGCTTCAGCAATTGATAGTTTTATCCGTCATCTTGAAGGTGAAACCGCGCTGAAATCATATCCCGAATTTAGGGAGCGGCGCGATCGCGCCAATGAGTTAATGTATGAATGTGTCGGTAAAAAGCCCTCCCTATTTTATGTGCGTCGCCAAGGTGCGGGGAAAGAAGCAAGAGAAGAAATTTGGGATTTGACAATAGCAACAGACTCCGATGATTTTCCATTACCTGCAAGACTTGAGAAGCTCAGAAAAACATTAGGATTTAGAGCGGCTGTACCAAAAGATGGACGCGGCGGGATAAAAATACTTTCGGCTCAATTGTTACAACCCTCACGGGGACAAGCTGATAGCTATGCTATACCTTGTCGCTTGCGTCTGTTACCTAATCATCAGCATCATCTCGACATTCCACCCGCAACATTAAAACGCATCGCAGCCGCGCCAGTCTGTGGCGAAAATGTGCCTACAGAAGATCAGCTTAAGGCTTGGAAAGCGTTTTTGCAAATTGAGGAAAAAATTGCTAAAGCACGTCAGTTTTGCGTGCGTTATGTAAGTCATAACTATAACTTCAAAAGACGAATCAGTTTTGAAATAGATGTAGCTTCAGCCACCCTTGACGGGTTTTATCAAAATTCTCTTGATGTAGAAAACTTTTGGGAACGAGCAAGACGCACAAAAAACGAAGATTTAAAGCTTTTTGAAACTGCTCCCGTCGGCAAAAATTGGATTAGCGGTCGTCAATTAGGAACTGTTGAAGAAGTTGACCCCAACCGTTGTATTATCAGTCTCAGATTAGAACGCGACTTAGCTGAATTCATGGCAACAGAGCGTTATAAGTTGCCAGATACAGGATTTTTATGTTTTGAGGCAGTTGGTGATATTCAGCAGATTCAGCGTAAGAAAAAAGCTTTAGATGATTTGAATAATGGTTACACCCAGAATCCTTATTTAGGTAACTTTTTATTCGATGCTTCTCAGGCTAGACAAATCAAAACAACTGTTGAACTTCAACCACAAGATTTGTTGTTATCTTCTGCAAATCCTGGACAGAAAGCAGCAGTAGAAAAGGTACTTGCCGCTAAGGATCTTGTTCTTATCCAAGGGCCGCCAGGTACTGGGAAAACTACCGTAATTGCCGAGATTTGCTATCAAATTGCCCTTCGCGGTGGACGCACTTTAATAGCTTCTCAAGCTAATTTAGCAGTAGATAACGCCCTGAGTCGATTAGTTCACAATCCAGTGATTCGGGCTGTACGCAAGGGAAGAGCCGAAAAAGTTGGGGAAGAAGGACAACCATTTTTAGAAGACCAAGTAATTGGCAGATGGCTGGAAAATACAGCGAATGACTGCGAAAACAATCTTACTCAACGGCTGGAAAATATTCAAACTTTCAGTCAATTACTAGCATCATCACAAAGATTCACAGCCTACTTTCAAGCAGAGGAAGAATTCAATCAGCAACAAAATAAATTCACTAAAAATAAGTTAAAATTAGAGGCAGATTTTAAAAGTCAAGAGAAATTTTATAACGAAACAGTAGAAAAACAGAATGACATTGAATGCCTAATTGCAGGACTAGACAATATACTAAATACTGCACCAAATATAAACTGGGAAGCTCCAGAAGTTACAGATTTTTTACCGCTTCTTAAGCCATATACAGAAGGTAACAATTTAGTAGAAGAATTTTTAGCAAATGTTCGTCAAACCATCAAATATACTGATGAACTTGGCTTTGTGCGTCCGGCGCTTGGTGCTTTTGGTTTAGCGGTTTGGTTGCGTGAAACTGTAGCAAGAGAAATTTCTGGATTTAAAACTGCTTTGACTTATGCCCAAAATGCAAGTAAAGCCATCTTAGAAGTTGCAGCATCAGTACAGATTGTCCAGCAAAATTTCGCCTCATTAAATCAGCTACAACCAGATTATCAGAAATATCTTGCCAAACGGCAAAACATACAGCAAACAATCCAGATATGGGAAAATCGCAAACGCGAAATAGATTATATTATCTCAGCAGTTAAGGAATGGAAATCTACAGCACCTTCTGTTCTCTATCAAACTTTAAAAGAATGTCAGCAATCAGGTTTGCCATTAACAGAGAATTTAGTAGACTTGCCGCTAGGTTTGTTAATGTTTGCTAATACATTAAAATTACCAATAGTACCAAAAATTTACAAAATTAACCTGCCAGAATGGGAGTTATTGACAAAAGCGATCGCTTATGAAATAGACGGAGGTTTTACTGATAGGCAGGGTAAACAGCATAACTTTAGTTATTTTTTACAACAAAATTTTAGTCAGATTCCAATGGTGCTATCAAAGAGCGATCGCACCCAATGGGAGCAAACTTATCAGCAGTTTAATAATTATCAGCTACTCAACCCAAAACAGCGAAAATTACTAGTTGAAAATACCCAGTTTTTCTTAATTAGAATGCAAAAAACCTATGGTACATCATGGGAATGGAATAATATCGACTCTACTCTCACCCGAATTACACAAGAATTGCTAGATACAATCCTTGCAAATGCACGTCAATGTGTTTTAAAAGTTAAGACGGAAACCGATCAACAGCTTCAGCATCTGCAATGGCAATTAAATGAACTTCAAAAAAATGAAGTTAGCCAACAGCAAATATCCATTACTCAAGCTGAGGTAGAAAAAGCACAGCAGGATGCTAACTTGCAGCTTGGACGAGTTATAAATATTTTGCAAGAACTTAATCAACAAAATATTCCTGCTCAATTACGCATTCTAACTGAACAATATCTCGCAACACAATCAAAGATTTGGGAGCAGCCACAAGAATTTTCAAATCAAGTGCATTCTTGGGAGACTTCCATTAGTCAACTTGAAAAATTAATTTCATTATTAGAACCCTTTGCTGTGTTAGAGATGATTAAAAATTCTCTCTACGAGCATTTATCAAAGGTACAACAAGAAACTGAAACTTCCCTACAGCAGCTTCAAAAATTACAAATTAGCCTACGCGAAATAGAACAAAAATTACAACCACAGCCATCAGAAGGTTTAATAGAAGAAAGAAGCTGGTGGTTAACAGAATGGCAAACAATACCGGATAAATTTAAACCAGAAAAATTTGTTAATGACTTGTTTAATATAGAGTTATTACGCAGTATAAATATTAGCTTTGAATTTTGGCAACAGCAATTAAAAAAAGATGAAGGTTATCTCAATAAATATCAGAGTTTTGTACAAGATTGGATAGAAAAATTAAGACAGCCAAATGAACGCGATGCCTGCGGCGGGCTACGCCTACGCGACGATTTAAGGCGCATATATCTAGATAATGCCAACGTCGTCGGTATCACCTGTGTTCAAGCTGCAAATAGAGGTTTTTCGGAAGAATTCAAATCCTTTGATGTCGTCATCATTGATGAGGTTAGTAAGTGTACTCCACCAGAATTACTAATCCCTGCTTTGAAAGGTAAAAAATTAGTCATGGTAGGCGATCATCGGCAATTACCACCCATGCTTGAGACTAGCACTATAGAAGAAGTTGCTCAAACAATGGGTAATACACGAGATGAACTACAATTTTTAGAAGAATCACTATTTAAAAGCCAGTTTGAATCTGCTGATGAAAGCATCAAACAAATGCTAACTACACAATATCGAATGCACCCATTTATTATGGGAGCAATCAATCAGTTCTATGACGGTAAACTAGAATCTGGTATTTTGGAACCTGACACAAAACGCGCACATCATTTAGCAGGCGAAATTATCCAAGAATCTCAGCATCTTCTTTGGGTAAAAACGCCGATAGAAAATCAATTTTTAGAGCAACGAAATGGAACTTCTTACTTTAATACTCCAGAAATTGATGCGATTGAACGTCTGTGTCACCAATTCGAGACTACTTGGGCTTATAAAGTTGCTAATGGTGAACCGAAAAAAGAAATTGCTGTAATTACCTTTTATGGCGCTCAATTAAGAAAAATTGATGAACGTCTACAATCTGAACTTTTCCCTTCATTAGAAATTCGTACTGGTACAGTAGACAGATTTCAAGGGATGGAAAGACCTGTTGTAATTGTGAGTATGGTTCGCAACAATAGCAAAGGAGATGTAGGATTTGCCAAAAAGCCAGAACGGGTTAACGTTGCATTTTCCCGCGCTCAAGAACTACTAATAATTGTAGGTTGTCATAATTTATTTACCTATCAATCAGGTAAAGTCGGAAGTATGTATTCCGAAGTTTCGAATATTGTAAGTCTTCATGGGGGTTTCGTTGATGTTTCTCGCCTCTTCAGCTAAACCTATTGATGACAATCTCAAAAATTGGGTAGATAAAGTTGAAGCGATCGCCTAATCAAACTAATACCAATTATAAAAAAGAATGCGGCAAATAGACCATCTGTAGAGACGCGATTCACCGCGTCTTTACCCAAGGATGTTTTGCAATCCTTAATTGAATTGGTATAACCTCACCAGAACTAGCATTTTTCGCTACTAAATCTCGGTTCTGAACCACTCTGTAAAGTGGTGTGTGTAAGCATGACATCAATCGACAGATGCAGAAAACCTAAATTTTATAAACGTAACTTAGGCTAAGTATCTTAACGGAATTTGCCTCTAAAGATATAAGTAGCGTATTTATGCGGTCGAAAATGTAGCATTTAATAGTTAATTTAAGAGAAGCACTGAGATAAGACAACGCTGAGTAATTAGTTAACTTCTTTATGCTTTACCGTCTAGCGTTAACCTCTAGCCTGGTGCTGGCAAATGCATTAAGCGTGCAGGCATTCGTTCTAGATCAAGCTGTGCTAGCTCAAAGTGCAGATGTTCCGTTCAGTGGAACAGTTCCAGCTGAAGCTACCTTTATTTCTCCTGCCTCTGGCACTGCTGAACCAACTATTTCTAGCTATTCTGGCGGAATTTCGACAAAGTTGGAATCACAAACTCCCGCCACTATAGGTGTACAAAACAGTACATCTGCAACCGTTACTGTTTCTCCTCCCAGGCTTGTATCTGGCCCTAGTCCCGATCCATCTGGGACAACGCACATTGGCTTTTTAAAATTTGGTTCTACCAATGTTCGCAGTGATGTTGGTGGTGGAAGCGCAACTTTGCCAGCAGGTAACACCAATCTAGAGGTGAATTTGTTAGTAGAACGACCAGTAGGGTTTACGCCAGGAATTTATACCTACGTTGTCACCTTAACCATCGCACCATAACTGCTTTTTTTGCTGATACTTCGTTTGATTGAACTCTAATTCATTTGAGAAGGATTTAAAAATGATTCGTCGTTCTTTATTAACCGCTGCTTTGATAATTGTTGGTTCTGTTGCTGTTGCACCCAAAACAATGGCACAAACTGCTGATGTTCCCTTTACAGCAAATGTTGGTAGTGCCTGCAACTTCGATCAAATTATCCCTGGTAAATTGGTACTCAACCAAACGACTAACGCAACTGCACTGGCGGCAGGATTTCCTGGAGGGCAATTTGGTAAGGTTTTTGTTAGCTGTAACCAAGGTGCCAGAGTGAGTATATCTAAACCACAGCAGACTGGAGGCCCTGGCTTTACACCCATTCACTCTGCCGGGATGATCAACTCACCTTTTGGTAGTACGAGTTCTCAGGGTGGTAGTCCTGTGTTACTACCCTCTGGTAGCGGTTTGCCTTTGGATATAGACATGATAGTAGATAAAGGCAGTCCTCTTGTTCCTGGAAGCTACAGCTATGTGACAACCTTGACTATCGTGCCATAGTCTAAAATTTTTCCAGTTTTCCTTCAGATTGATTGAGAAAAATAATTGCTGAATATCTTGTCGCTAGAGAATAAATCTTCAAGCGACAAGATATTTTTCTGATTACCTAGAGATAAAATAAGTCTTCTTTTGGGAATTATAGATCAGGAATTAAATTGACAATCCTGCCATATTTATAAATATGCTTAATAATAATTGGCGCTCTCTAGCTGCTGTTAGTGCTGGCTTATTCGCCCTAATTTTGTTTCCTGTTGCAGCTAAAGCACAAATGAGTGTTTCTCCTCTGGTGATTGAAGCCAAGGCAGAACGCGGACAAGCCCAAGGAATGATTACAATTTCCAATACCAGTAAGACTCCTTCTCGGATTCGGATCTATGCTCAACCTTTCACATATAGCCGTGATGCAGGGTTTCAAACTTTATCCTCTAGTCCCAGTGACCTGACAAAATATCTACAATTCTCACCACGTGAGTTGACTGTCAAACCAGGAGAAGTTCGGCGGGTGCGCCTCATTAGCCGCTTGGCTCCTAATTTACCTGACGGGGAATATCGTGCAGTAGTGTTTAATGAAACTCTCAGTGAATCCAAAGATGCTGCTGGTAATAACGTTACTTTGGTGGCACGAATTGGCGTGACATTCTACGTCAGAAAAGGCAATCTTTCTCCACAATTAGCGATTGATAGTGCTAGCTTTAACCTAGAGCAAAAACAAATTCAAATTTTAGTTCGCAATAACGGTCAAGCAACTGTTTTACCTAGCTTAAATTGGACTTTACGTCAAGGGCAAACTGTTGTCAAAACTGGGCAGGTAGATACTAATGCTGTGGTGGCAAATAGCGATCGCAATTTCTTATTAAATTACCCCAGCAAAGACCAACCAGCCCTCAAACCCGGTCAATATCAGCTTAGTGGTGAGTTGTTTTGGGGTGAAGACAGTAAAAAAAGTAAGTTGCCCTTCAATCTAAATATTACTATTCCTACACAATCAGCTACATTACCAAATAAATAGATTGTGTAATAATTCATAATTCGTAATTAATAAATTCAAATTAAATCTGGCATCTATAGCCTGATTTGAGAGAATTAGTCTTGCTGTAAAATACAGCATTAATATCGATAATTTTGCCTGTTGCGTGGGAATGATATGTTGTAGAGACATCGCATTGCAATGTCTCTATTTTGATAATAGATTTGACTTAGAACTAAAAAATTTGTGCAACTTCGGTTATTAACTAGTACAGGCAAATGTCTGCTAGCTGCGATCGCTCTTATCTGTCAAATTATTATCACCCCAGCTAAGGCAGATACGCCTGCAATTCCAAATCAGCCAACGGCCACAACTGCTCAAGTAGCTAATAATTCCGAATTTAAAGTTTTTCCCGTAGGATTGAATGTAGGGAACCGCAATGTCAATCCAAGCATTTTAGTGCGTGGTCAAGAAGATGGTTCCGAAGCAATTGATTTTGCAAATTGGCTGTTACCCTATGATGCTGTAATCCAAGGGTTGAAATTAAATATTACCACTTTACCTGATGGTCAATTAGAAGTGCGATCGCCTAGTGTTGTGACTCGCATCGACCCAAAAAAACTTCGCACCGATCCAGAATTAGGATTAGTCTTTACAATTCAAGATTTACAAACTCTATTTGGCGTAACCGCGAAATTTGATATCAATGAATACGCCATAGTTTTAGATGTTCCAGGATTAGATCAATCTAGTGGCAAACTGGCAGAAACGGAAACTCCAATTCAACTAGAAGGATTACCACACATTGCACCTCAAAAGTTTAGTGTCGCCGCAATTGAACAAAAGGTAAATGCTAGCGGTAGTGCTACCAGATCAACAAATTATAGAGGTGATTTCCTGGCTGTTGGTAGTGCTTTCGGTGGTTCGTGGTTCATCCGCACGGATCAACCAAATCTAGAAAATCCACAAACTTGGAATATTGCCGAAGCGCAGTTTCTGCGACAAACTAATTCAGCCGATTATTTTGTGGGTTCCCAGCCAACGTTTTGGCAAACTCAAGGAACAGGAGACTATTGGGGTTTTACATCCATTCAACGACAGGGGTTTGTACCACCTCAACCCTTCGGTGGCGGTTCTTCTGATCCTCGCCAACGTTTACAAGCAGATGCTATTGGACGCACAATTTCTGGTAAGACTGAACCAGGTACATTAGCGCGATTAGTACAAGGTTTTGGCGATCGCGTGATTGCCGAAATTTTAGTTGATTCGTCTGGCATTTACCGCTTTGAAAATATTAAAAGCCAAAATCAGTTTTTAGGCAACAATTATCGCGTCTTGCTTTATCCCCAAGGACGACTCACCGCACAACCAGAAATTCAAGAAGCTACTTTTTCTACAGTCCCAGGACAATTACCAGCAGGTGCTTCAGCATTAATCGTTTCTGGTGGTTTACGACGGGATTTTGTGGGAAATCAAAGTCTGTTGGGCAACTTTTCTGACTTTCGGGGCGGAATTGCTGGGCGTTGGGGTTTATCGGAAAATCTGACAGTAGGCTTAGGTGGAGTATACGACGAATCGCCTAAAGCCTTAGGAGAATTATTTTGGCGTCCTGGAAACTTACCTTTGCAGGTAGCAGTTTCAGCACTGACGGGTAATAAGTGGGATGTGAATACAGATATTCGCTATAATCCATCTTCTAGCTTGAGTGCTGCATTTATTAGCGATCGCTTGTCTAGCCGTTTTAATCTAGATTGGCGAGTTTTGCCTCAATTCACCTTATTCGCCAGTACTGACACGGCTGATGCAACATCTGGTGGAATGCAAATTAACTTGAGTGGCAAAGATGCCTTTACCTTTGCCCGTGTCAGCTTAGATACTAAAAACCGTCTGCGCTGGAATTTGTTGCAACGTCTTGGGAGACTAGAATTAACGCAACGCGGTAACGAAATCAGTACTTTGTCGGAACTAACTTACAACTTTTCTAAAAACCGCTTTTCTAATGGTGGCAGCGCACTACTGTTAAATTATGAAACACAAAATCAAAATCGTAGCGACAGCTTGGTAAGTGTGAGTTGGCGCTATCGTTCACAACAACAGGCGATTGATGGTAACTATAGTTGGGAAGCGCAGTTGGGCTATGGTATTGGTTCTCAGGGTAGTGGACTACTAGCCACATTATCAACGACAGTTTTACCAGGTTTGCTACTACGGGCGCGTTATCAAGGAGTATCGCCGAGTTCTGATGAAGCAACTTTCAGCATAGATTTAGCTTCTAGCCTGAATTTGCAAGGGGGTATTAGTCCAGGCGATCGCCGTTCTAATTACTTCCGTACACAAGGCGGACTTTTGATTAAGCCATTTTTTGACCGGAACAATAACGGCAAAAAAGATCGAGGGGAAGAAGTTTATACAGATAACGCTGATTTATTGTTGACTTTGAACAATAAACCTCTGAAGTCGTTTTTACCACAAATCCAGGGCGATCGCACTTTAGTAAGGATGTCTCCTGGCGTTTATCGCCTCGACCTCGATCCAGCAGGTTTACCGCCTGATTGGCAGGCTACGGCGGAATCCTTAGCTGTTGATGTGATTGCTGGTAGTTACACCTCTGTGATGATTCCGCTCATTCGTTCTTACACGCGATCGGGGGTAGTCACGGATGCTCAAGGCCAAGCGATCGCAGGCGCACGAGTAGAAGCCATACAACCAGATCGAGGGACTCGGCGTTTTTCTGTCACCAACGGTGCTGGAGTCTATTATTTAGAAGGCTTGCCACAGGGTAAATACACTCTACAAATCAACGGTAAATCTGCTGGTAGCTTGCAATTGCAAGAGTCTTCTGAAGCATTCCAAGAGCTTAATTTGCAACAGCCGTCAATCCCTTAACAGACTTCTAAAAAATAAATTCTCCCAAATTATTTTTAGATTAATCTGTACACAAATCGCAAAAGCCTCTTTCTCCCTGCTCCAGCAAGAACTGCGGTCTAAATGATCAGTAAACTTCTTGCGAAAGTCGGGGTAAAGGTGAAGGGGAAAAGGGTAAAGAAACTCAAAATCCTTTCCCTTTAACCTTTACCCTTTTCCCTAAGAGGGCAAAAATATATTTTTACAAGAGGTTTAGTATTTAGCCGAACACATTTCTGGAAAAGACATTGTGGCATGTGTAGTAAGAAAGCAACTATCACTTGATGCTCAATTTAGCTCAAGGGGGTCTAATGATTGATCGCTTTTTGAATCTAATTTTTATCGATTCTTTCGCTGTAGTAATTAACCTGACATTTGGTACATTACTTCGCACTAAAATCTGCAATTATTCATGGGATGGAGTTGGAAATGATGAACTTTCAGCACCAGAAAGTAGCGCTAGTTCTTCTAAATCTCCACCATCCTTAGAAGAGGTACAAACCACTCATCTTCCATGAAGCCTGCCTGCTGTAGCGATTCTCATTTGAATTAAATATAGGCTTGCTTAGGGGCGTACATCTGTGCGCTTCTATGAGAATTTATGTTTATTTGTGGTTAATTATATTGATTGTCACAAGCAATAACTAGAATTTTAATGGGAATACGGTAAAATCCAGAAGAACTTTTATTGTAAGGATTCAGGTCTAATATTTAAGAAGCAGTGATGGGCGAGACAGATAGCT
>NZ_JAVRCI010000132.1:0-13197 GCF_034530835.1 Nostoc sp. DedQUE12b
TGAATTCGGGTAGTCGTTTATTGAATTCGGGTAGTCGTTTATTGAATTCAAGCAGGGGTTAGGGTGGGGTAAAACCCAGATTATTAGACTTCTTGGCATTTGTCGGGGTAAAGGGGAAGGTGGGGCCCCCTCTGGGGATAAGGGGCAGCAGGGTGGTTTCATACGAAAAAAGAAAAATACATAAGTCTTGATTTCTCGTTTTGTGGCATAGCTTTTTCCCTCTCTCCAAACCTCTCCCCCATGGGGGGAGAGGCTTTAAAACCCAGTTTGAGTTTTTCTCTGCTTGTATGAAACCACCCTGCTTTATAAGGAGGGATTAAGGGGCTGACAGGTGTAGGTATTTTACAAACGTAGCTGAAATGAGGTTTTTGCGTTGGTTGAAAACTCAAATTTTAGTCTCTGATTTTCCACCTAAGAACGAAATTTCGTTATTTGAACCACCTTTAGAACTCTGTTTGAGAGTATCCACTCATGCCCACATAAAAAACCTACACTTGTCAGGGATTAAGGAGGGGGTAATAAGATGCTAAATTCTGAACGCGGTGGCATAATTTTCTCTACCTGGAATAATTTCCAGCATTACATTAAGCTCAAACTACTCTTTATACGACTCCAAAATTCCACTGCGAATCATTAATTGTGGCCACAAAAACACAAAAAATACCATCCATGTTCCTATTGGGATGGAAACGAGAACTGTTAGCCAGATAGTTTTAAATAGTAACCAGCTACCACCAATCAGTGTTACACCCGTGAGAACTATAGACCAAGGTTGACACCACCAAGGTTTGTAGTTCCAAGGATTTATGGGCTTTTGTTCAGACATTAGTTTTATTTAGGCAAACTCCAAATATTCTTTTAACAATTATGAATTGTTTTAACAGATTAAGTTTTATCGTACTCTATTTTTCCATAGTCAAGTTTGATAATTCGGTCTGCTAAATGAAAATAGCGATCGTCATGGCTAATCACCAGAACTGTTTTACCCCGCGATCGCAGTTCTGGGAGAAGTTGAGTGTAAAATATTTCTTTGAATACTGGATCTTGATCGGCTGCCCACTCATCAAATAGATAAATTGGTCGATCTTCCAAGTAGGCTGTGAGTAAAGCTAGCCGTTTTCGTTGTCCTTGAGAAAGAGCAGTGGTAGAAATTTGTCCATTTTCAACTTTCACTTTCTGGTCTAGTTGCAGTTTTTGTAAATATTTTTTGGCTTGAGCATCCAAGTGAGAATTTTTTAATCCTAAAAGTTTTTCAAATAAATAAAAGTCGGAAAATACCACGGAAAAATGCTGGCGATACCATTCTCGATTCTCTTCGCTAATTAACTCTTCATCAAACCAGATTTCGCCGTTTTCTGGGAAATAAAGACCAGTAATTAGTTTGGCTAATGTAGATTTACCACTACCATTACCGCCAACAATAAAGACTAATTCTTGAGGATAAAGTGTTATATCGACGGGGCCAAAAATAAAGCTATTGTCTTCTTGCTCTGTGTAGTAAGTGTGGGTGACACTTTTAAATTTTAACCTGTGCCAGTCAGATTTCAGAGCAGGTGGAACAGTGGATATTTCAGTTCGACTAGCTAAAGATAAACCTAGTGATTCGATTTTTTGTAAGGCAATGCTAGCTTTGCTTAATAAAGGAAGTTTACTGATGATGTTATCCATTGGTAACACCAAGTAAGTGAAGGTCAAAATGTAGCCAGAGAGAGTTTCGGGATTGATAGTAAGCAGATTAGGCAGGGCAAACAGTACAAAACCGAGAGCAAAAAAGAATATGAGTTGACCCCAACTTGAAGTTATAGCAAAAAGGCTTAGACCATTAACGTTGTGATCGCGAAACTCGTTAGCAGTTGATTGTAGTTTCTCTTCTAAAAAGTCTTCACGTCGCTTGTAGTTTAGTTTAAGTTCCTTGACTCCTTCGGTAATGGTGCGAAAATGTTTAAACAGATGATCTTCATCTTCACGAGCTAAAGTAAGTAATTGCCCGCCTCTGTTGAGTAGCCACTGACAACTAGCGATCGCAACTACTGAAATTCCACAAACCATCAGTAATACTAACCAAGAAAGCCAGGTTATATAAGTTATACAACCCAAGACGATCGCTAAATTAATAAAGATGAAAGGCATCTGATAAACAGCATTAGCAACCGCCTGAATATCTTCTGTTAAAGTTGCCAATAATCGAGGATTCCCTAAGCGTTCTAAATGACTCAACTCGGAAGCGAGAATCTGGCGACTCAAACGCATCCGTAATTGCAAGACTGCATTTTGAGAAAGACGAATCAGCATCACTTGAGAAACGATACTGGTAATTAGTGCAACTATAGCCAGCCCTGCAAAACCCCAAATTATCGATGTGAGGCGGGAAGCACTACCACTACTTGCAGCATGGCTAATTAAGGCAATCAAGCCAGCACTACTACCGCCACTCAAAAATCCGGTAGCGATCGCGATCGCCACCATCCCCCACGAAGAACGCAAAAGAAAGTAAATCAAATTCATGACAAATGCCTATACCCATTTGGATACAACAAAAAATGAAAATCTCTCTTTTTATGTCCCATGCGCGATTTCCATAATTGTTGTTTGCCAACCAATTAAATTTGCATTGCTAGGGTAGATTTTATATTTTACCAGTTAAACACCCCTTCAAATATCACCATGAATCAGGCACAAGGTTAGTAAATGGCAAAGTTTTTCTCAAGGGCTACGCCTATGCCAATTCAATTCTCCGTACATCTTAGCTATAAATAATACCTAAATATTAAGAAAACTTATATTATTGAAAAGAGTTTCAAAAAATGAAATTATAAGGAATCTAAGCCCATCCTAATAATTACCATTAACTTCGCCAAAACAAATAGCACTAACCAATTCAGGAATCCTCGCAAACAAAAACGAAATATTTATGAAAGTTATAGTAACAGGTTCATTAGGAAACATCAGCAAGCCACTGGCAAAGGAGTTAGTGCAAAAAGGTCATACGGTTACGGTTATCAGCAGCAAGCCGGAAAAGCAAAAAGACATTGAAGCTTTAGGCGCTACCGCTGCCATCGGCTCACTGGAAGACGTTAATTTTCTGGTGTCCACCTTTACTGGTGCCGATGCCGTGTATGCTATGGTGCCGCCAAACTACACCGTACCCGATCCAAGAGAGTATTACCAAAGAACTGGCAGCAACTATGCACAAGCCATTCAACGGTCGAGCGTAAAGTGTGTGGTTCATCTTAGCAGTATGGGTGCGAATTTAGATAAGGGTACCGGATTTATCCTCGGTTCTCACGATGTAGAAGGCATTTTGAATGAGCTGTCAGACGTAGCCATTACGCATCTGCGCCCTGGTTACTTCTACTACAATCTCTACAACTTTGTAGATATGATAAAAGGGCTGGGCTTTATTGGCGCAAACTATGGTGGCGACGACAAGCTTGTAATGGCTGCCCCAAGAGATATTGCCGCAGCTGCGGCAAAAGAGATAGAAATAGCTTCTACTGGCAAGCAAGTGCGGTATGTGGCAAGTGACGAGCATACGGCCAACGAAACCGCTCACATCTTAGGCGCCGCCATTGGCAAGCCGGATTTAAAATGGGTAATCTTGACCGATGAGCAAACACAAAGCGGTTTGGAAGAGAGTGGAATGTCGGCACATATTGCAGCCAACTTTGTTGAAATGGGCAGCAGCATTCACAGCGGCGCATCGCGGCAGGATTATGAACTGCATAAGCCAATTGCTATGGGCAAAGTAAAGTTGGAAGATTTTGCAAAGGAATTTGCTGCTGCTTTTTAACAAGAAATTTACGCCCATCCTAATAATTACTCTTGACTTCACCAAAATAACTAGCCCTAACCGATTCAAAAACCCTTGAGGAAGTTATTAATTGTTTAGTTTTAAAAACAATTTGCGATTTACTGAAGGTAAGATTGGGCGATTTACAGCGGTTCTTAGTTGAGTAAGGTACAAGAACCCCACCCCCAACCCCCTCCCCGCAAGCGAGGAGGGGAATATGATGTACCTCATGTGATTAGTAAACGCCATATAATCTTTAAGACTTTGTTTTGAGCAAAAATACATTTCTAATTCGTTCTGCCTCCTACCTTTCTTTGGTAAGCTAGTTGGAATTACAGCGAATTATGTCAATAAACTGTCAAATTACCTGCTCAGTTTTCCAGGGTGAAATTTGCGATGACTGTGAATTTAAAGTCTTTAGAGAACCAAATTAATGTAGCGGGCAATTCTAAAACCGCTCCTGTGACTCAAGGAACCCGCTACGTTCCTTCGCACCATCGACGCATTCTGTGTATTTTTCCCAAGTACAGCCGCTCCTTTGGTACTTTTCATCACGCTTACCCACTTATGGGTAAAGTTCGGGCTTTTATGCCACCCCAGGGTATTTTAATTGTGGCTGCCTACTTACCTAAAGAATGGGAAGTGCGGTTTATTGATGAGAATGTCAAATCAGCAACGCGGGCTGATTATCAATGGGCTGATGTGGTGATTGTGAGTGGAATGCATATCCAAAAACCACAGATTAATCAAATTAACGAACTTGCCCACCGAGCCGGCAAAATCACCGTTGTGGGTGGCCCCTCGGTATCTGGGTGTCCAGAATATTATCCTGATTTTGATATTTTACACTTGGGCGAATTGGGAGATGCTAGCGATCGCATGATCGAGTATCTAGACCAAAACTCTCAACGTCCTCAACAACAAATTCGCTTTGAAACCAAGGAACGTTTACCCTTAACAGAGTTTCCCACCCCAGCTTATCATTTGCTGAATATCAATGATTATTTCTTGGCAAATGTGCAGTTTTCTAGTGGCTGCCCTTATCACTGCGAGTTTTGCGATATTCCTGAACTCTATGGCAACAGTCCCCGAATGAAAACGCCAGAGCAAGTAGTCGCTGAGTTAGATGCAATGCGACAATCTGGCAATTTGGGAGCAGTATATTTTGTCGATGATAACTTTGTTGGCGATCGCCGCGCCGCCATGAAGTTACTTCCTCATCTAATTGACTGGCAAAAACGCAATGGCTATCCCATCCAGTTTGCCTGTGAAGCAACGCTCAACCTAGCTCAAAGTCCAAAGCTGCTGGAAATGATGCGCGAAGCTTATTTCTGCACAATCTTTTGTGGCATCGAAACACCGGAACCAAATGCCCTCCATGCGATTTCCAAAGACCAAAATCTGAGTATGCCAATCTTAAAAGCGATTCAGGTTTTAAATAGTTATGGTATGGAAGTAGTTTCAGGAATCATCATCGGGTTAGATACAGATACACCAGAAACAGCAGACCGAATTATCGAATTTATGCGGGCATCGCAAATTCCCATGTTGACAATTAATCTGCTTCACGCATTACCGAGAACTCCATTATGGCGGAGATTAGAAGCAGAAGGGCGACTTGTCTATGATGAAAGCCGGGAATCAAATGTTGAGTTTTTGATGCCCTACGAGCAAGTTGTTGAGATGTGGCGGCGCTGCATTACAACTGCTTATGAGCCGGAATTTTTATATCAGCGATTTGCCTACAACATGGAACACACCTATGCAAATCGCATCGAAGTACCTAACAGCCCATCTCGCACTTCTGGGGCTAATATTCGCAAAGGTTTAACTTATTTAGCTAATATTTTGCTGCGGATAGGGTTATTTAGTAACTATCGTCAGACTTTCTGGAAAATGGCCAAGCCAGCATTGAAAGCAGGTAATATTGAAAACTTGATTCACGTTGGACTTGTCGGACATCATTTAATTAAGTTTGCCCAAGATTGCGCCAAAAATGAAGAATCAGCTTCGTTTTATTCCCAGAAAATCGTTACTAAAGTTCGTAGCTAAGGTAACAATTAAAATAAGTCTTGAGAGGCTAAAAGTCTGTTAAAGGTATATACAGAACTGTAAAAAAGTAACCTTGAAGATACACTCGCGATACTTCCTTGGAAAGACGCAATCACACTGCTACCTATCTAAAATTGTAAGGGTTGAAAGCCCACAATCCATGCAATTATTTGTAGCGAGAAAACCATCGCCAGCGTGTGTGGAGCAGTTACATAGGAATTTTTAGATGGTTATGAACAGTTCATTGACCCGACCCTTGGCTGTCGTAACAGGTGCCTCCAACGGCATCGGTTACGAACTCGCAAAACAGTTTGCCCAAAACGGCTTTGATCTCTTAGTTACAGCCACCGGATCGAGCATTGACGAAGCAGCTATTGCCTTCGAGGGGCTGGGTGCTAAAGTTGAGACGGTGCAAGCCGATCTCGCTAGCTATGACGGTGTTGAGACACTCTACAATCAGATTAAAGCGACTGGGCGACCAGTAGATGCGATCGCGATCAACGCAGGTGTTGGAGTCGGTGGTGATTTCGCCCGTGAAACAGACCTAAAGGACGAACTCAATCTGATCAATCTAAATGTCGTATCCTCTGTACATCTTGCCAAACGGGTAGTGAAGGATATGGTTGAGCTTGGCAAAGGTCGAATACTTTTCACATCGTCGATTGCCGCCCTGATGCCCGGCCCGTTTGAGACAGTCTACGCGGCCTCCAAAGCCTTTGTGCATTCTTTTTCAGAAGGGTTACGCAACGAATTGAAGGACACAGGCGTTACTGTGACAGCCCTGATGCCGGGACCCACCGATACCAACTTCTTCCACCGCGCGGGTATGGACGACACAAAAGTGGGCACGGATCAAAAGGACGATCCGGCTGAGGTCGCCAAGCAGGGTTTTGAGGCTTTGATGGCAGGCAAGGATCACATCATCGCTGGTTCCCTCAAAACGAAGCTTCTGGCGAATGTTAGTAAGGTTTTACCTGATACAGTCAGTGCTGAACAGCACCGCAAGCTCAGTGAGCCAGGGTCAGGCAACAACTAATTTAGCACCTAGTAGTCTGCCAAGGAAACTTTGCATAGTGGTTAGCAGAGGGGCAGAGGCGCAGAGGGAAAATAACTTTTATAAGCCTCTCCCCTGCTCCCAGGCAATTTTGGGTTGGCGAACTACTAGTCAAGACTCATTTTAAGCGGGGTGCGATCGCTTGGGCTAAGGGCATCAGCAAAAGTAATCGCGCAGTCGGCAATCTCACATATTTGTCAAAGTCCTAACGGAGGATTCATGCAAATTCATCATCTCAATTGCGGCTGTATGTGCCCGATTGGTGGGGCCCTCTTCGATGGCTTCAGTCGCGGCCCGAAGGCTCATTTAGTCTGCCACTGTCTGCTTATCGAGACAGAGCAGGGGCTTGTTCTCATTGATACGGGCTTCGGACTGCGCGATATCAAGTCGCCTTACTCCCGCCTCAGCCCGTTCTTCATTCATTTAAATGGCATCCAGTTTGATAAAAAATACACGGCACTCGATCAAATTGAACGCCTGGGATTTTCCCCACGAGATGTGCGTCATATTGTGCTTACTCACCTTGATTTCGATCATGCCGGTGGTCTAGAGGATTTCCCAGAAGCAACCGTACACGTAATGCAGACTGAGATGGAAACCGCCCAGGATCGGCGCGGATTCATTGCCAAAAGGCGCTTTCGTCCACAACAGTGGGACGAGGTTAAGCACTGGAAGTATTATTCGGCGGGAGGCGAACCTTGGTTCGGTTTTGAAGCGGTACGTAACCTCGACGGACTACCGCCAGAGATTCTCCTCATCCCGCTTGCTGGTCACACACGGGGTCATGCTGGTATCGCCATTGATACACCAGAGGGTTGGCTTCTACACGCAGGCGATGCCTACTTTTATCGGCACGAGATGGACCCATCTAACAGACGTTGCACGCCAGGTTTCCGTGCCTACCAATGGATGATGGAAGTGGATCGTCAGGCTCGATTGCTCAATCAAGATCGGCTACACACATTATCAAGCGATCGCAATAAAGACGTGCGCCTATTCTGTAGTCATGATGCTATCGAGTTCAAAGCGTTCGCTGACCAATCTAGCGTTCAAAACGAGAAAGTTCATCAATAAAAATCTATAACTTTAGATGGATGTGGTAATTTGCAGTATTAGAGATATACAAAGACCACATCAAATTCAAGTTCATCTATGACCACAAAGCCTTGGGATGCTCAACTTGCTTACTGGCTAGTTCGACCTCTAAAAGACAGTTGGGTAAACCCCAATCATCTCACCACAGTGCGACTTGTAACTGGGTTGGTGGCTGCCCTCGCGCTTGCAGTTGGCGATGCCATTTGGGTTAACATTGGAGGATGGCTATTTGCTTTATCCAACTTTCTTGATCATACAGACGGTGAATTAGCTCGTTTGAGTGGGAAAACCAGCAAATGGGGACATCAGTATGACCTTGCTAGTGATGCCATCATCCACATTCTATTATTTGTGTGTATTGGATATGGTCTTAGGGAGGGAAAATTTGGTTGGTGGGCGTTGGTGATGGGGATAGTATCTGGCGTGTCTGTTGCTTGCATCTTTCATTTGCGAAACCAGATGGAACAGCGTTTAGGTAAACAAGCCAGTCGTCAACCAAATTTCGCCGGCTTTGACATTGAAGACGTGCTGTATTTGTTTCCCATAGTTCCCTTACTGAATGGACTAGAGCCGTTATTAATGGCAGCGACAATTGGTGCGCCAACTTTTGCTGTATGGGTAATTTGGCAATTTTGGACACTCTCGCAATCTGAATCGGACTAATATAACGGCGCATTGGGTAGAAAGCTAATAAAACAGGCTTTTTAGCTTTATTGAATACATAATCAAATTTTGCGATCGCATATGGTGGGTGAGTACGCCATAGCACTTTGTAAACTTGGTAACAAATATCTTTTTACCGAAAGTCTACCGTTATTGGGGTAAAGCGAGAAACCCTAATCATTAAGCTACTTGACACTAACTTAGCAATTTGCTAAGTTAGTAGTAGGTTAAACAACTTGCAATATATGCATCAACATAGCGGATTACTATGTTGATGCATATATGTTGTAAAACCTAAATTTAGAGAGATACAAATGAGTATAAAAGGAGCCACCCATGATCTTTACCTTAAGAAAATTCATTTATTATGCACATTATTTCTACCACAACACTGAAACTTTTTTATCAAAAGTATCCTGATGCTGAATCTAGTTTACGTGGTTGGAACAAAGTTGCAAAATCAGCCAAGTGGCAGAATATAGTTGAAGTTCGTCAAGCCTTTAACTCTGCCGATCCAGTAGGTGAGCTTACAGTTTTTAATATTCAAGGAAACAAGTATCGCCTTATTACTTATATTGATTATCAAAGCAAAAAAATATTTATTCGTAACATAATAACCCATACAGAGTACGATACCGATAAATGGAAAAATGACCCTTGGTTCTAAATAAACGTCCTACCTACATTCAGCTACTGCAAGCATTTCCTCCTCGTCCTATCAAGACTGAGGAAGAGTTATTTGCAACCCAAAAAATTATTGATTCTCTGATAGATAGCGCCCCGTTAACATCAGATGAAAAAGATTATCTTAATATTTTAGGCACTCTAGTTTACGAGTATGAAGAAACGCAGCAGCCCGTGCCTGATATTTATGGAGTAGATTTACTTCAGGTTTTGATAGAAGAAAATGGACTACTTCAAAAAGATTTACTACCCATTTTTAAAACAGAATCTATTATATCGGCCATCTTAAAAAAGCGGCGTAAATTAACAACTAGACACATTGAAGAACTGGCAGAATTTTTTCATATTTCACCTGCTGCTTTCTTCCCAAATAGTTCTGAATAAGTTGTGATTGGTTGAGTACAGATTTCGTAAGCCTTAGTGGTAACATCATTGATGTGCCAGCAGTAGCATCTTAGGCGTAGGCGTAGCCCGTCGTAGACATCGCCTATTTTGGTTTTCGCCAGGTGTTTCGCAATTGAGATAACTAGTACCTGCCTTCAGCCTTCCACCTATATTCTCCAATCACCTCGATTTTTCCCACAATGTTGCTATTTAACTCTTCCAATTCTTCGGCTGGAATCCACCATTCTGTATGATATGAAGCCCCAACTTGATGAATTTCATACTTATCCATGAAAACTTTCTTAACCTCAAACCGTGTAACATAACCTACGCCACTGTCCCTAATATTCCATTTAGTAGCAATTTCCTGGGCATACTGCTCATTTGTAACGGGGTAAAAAATTGGCTGTTCAGGTAGTCTCGGCGGCCATTTGGTGTAGTCGCTTTGTTTAACCAGTTCTAGCTCTTTTGGCCCAGTGGGGCGGTACAGAGTTACTGTTTCTTCCATGTTAAGAATTAGTTAATAAACGTTGAATTGAGCAAAATACAGTCATTATAAAATACTGGGAAAATTTCCAGATTTACTGGTGTCTAAGCTACTGTTGGTGATTTGACGATGAAGGCAATTATCTTAGCTGCTGGCGTTGGACAACGCTTAGGTAAAGACGGGCAAATCCAACCCAAATGCTTACTGAAGTTTAACGGCAAATCTCTACTAGAGCGCCATTTTAACTATCTCCGTCATTACCAAATTGATGAAGTAGTGATTGCTGTGGGTTATCAAGCACAAAGAATTCAGGATGAAATCAAAGCATTAGGAGCCGAAAGTTGGGTCAGTACAATTTATAATCCTGACTACACCAAAGGCAGTACGATCAGCCTTTGGACTGTACGTCAGCATTTAGTTGCTGGCGATGACATCTTATTAATGGATGCAGATGTATTGTGCGATCGCCGCATCATCGAACGATTGGTAAAGACAAATATCCCCAACAGCTTTTTATTAGATCGGGATTTTGAACCGGGAGATGAACCCGTGAAGCTTTGTGTTAGAGATAATTATCTAGTGGAGTTTCGTAAACAAGTAGCTCCTGGTTTAGCTTATGATTTTGCCGGTGAGTCTGTGGGATTCTTTCGTTTTGGAAGGGCTGTTGCTCACCGTCTTGCAATTCGCACAGAACAATATGTTGCAGACGGACGCGATAATGAACCTTATGAAGAAGTAATTCGGGATTTGCTCTTAGAAACTCCAGAAACATTTGGCTACGAAGACATCACTGGATTACCTTGGATCGAAATCGATTTTCCCCAGGATATTCAACGCGTCCAAAACGAGATTTTACCTCAAATAGAAGTCGTAGAAAATGTCTGAAAATATGTTTGAAAGAATTCTGGCTTCTGAATTCTTCTTTCATTATTACTATAGGTTGAGAAAAGCAGAATAAATGCATCAAATATTTGCACCCATTGACACCGCTGCAAAATTAAATAAGTGCGCCCAATTGCGGCTATTACTAGAATCTCCTCAACTCGACTTCATCATGGAAGCTCACAATGGGATTAGCGCCCGGATTGTGGAAGAGGCGGGATTTAAAGGAATTTGGGCGAGTGGATTAGCCCTTTCTGCTCAATATGGCGTTCGAGATAATAATGAAGCCAGTTGGACTCAAGTTGTAGAAATGCTAGAGTTCATGTCTGATGTCACCAGCATCCCGATTTTATTAGACGGGGATACTGGTTATGGCAACTTTAATAATATGCGTCGCCTGGTTAAGAAGTTAGAACAGCGAGGTATTGCTGGAGTCTGTATTGAAGATAAGCTTTTTCCCAAAACCAACAGCTTTATCAACGGGAGTCGCCAAGCTTTAGCTGATATTGATGAATTCTGCGGCAAAATTAAGGCGGGTAAAGATAGTCAGACAGATGCAGATTTCTGCATCGTCGCCCGACTCGAAGCTTTGATCGCCGGCTGGGATCTTTCAGAGGCACTGCGCCGAGCTGAAGCTTACCACGCCGCCGGAGCAACCGCGATCTTGATTCACAGTAAATCATCGCGCCCCGATCAAGTGCTAGCCTTTGCTAAAGAATGGGCGGGCCGTTCTCCGTTAGTGTTTATACCGACTAAATATTACAGCACACCTACCGATGTTTTTCGCAAAGCTGAAGTTAATTTGGTCATCTGGGCAAACCATCTGATTCGAGCTGCTGTTGCTAGTATGCAAGCGATCGCCCGCGAAGTAAAAGCCAACGAAACTTTAATCAACATTGAAGATGATATTGCACCCGTAAAAGAAATTTTCCGGCTACAAGGAGCGGATGAACTCCAAGAAGCTGAAAAACGCTACTTTAACAACGGACGACAAAATACTCAAGCGATCGTTTTAGCTGCTAGCAGAGGCCAAGAATTAGCCGGATTGACGCAAGATAAGCCAAAAGTGATGTTACCCCTTGGAGGTAAACCACTGCTCAGGTTATTGGTAGACAAATTCAAGAAACTTGCTATCAATGATATTACCGTTGTCGCCGGTTACAAAGCTGAAACCATCAATGTTCCGGGGACTAAAGTCATTTGTAATCCAGATTATGAAACAACGGGAGAATTAGCATCCTTAGCTTGCGCTCAAGCCAGCTTTGGCGAAGAGATGCTGGTGCTTTACGGCGATTTACTATTTAGAAGCTACATCTTGCGAGATTTATTAGAATGTCCCGGAGAAATTGTGGCTGTAGTTGATTCTGTAGCCAACAGCAAGTCTGTTAGCGGTTCACCTGACTACGCCTATTGCTCAATTTCAGACGATCTTTCTCTGTTTGGACAGGATGTCAACCTGTTGAACATTTCTAAAACGACACAAACGCAATTAGGAAAGTCTAGCGGACGCTGGATTGGGATGTTGCGCTTGCGGAGTCAAGGTAGACAATGGGTTAGTGAAGCACTCAATGAATTGCAAAAACGACCGGAATTTAACAGTCTGGGTTTACCGGAATTATGCAATTATTTAATCGAGCAAGGCAAACCGATCAAGGTACTTTATATTCGCGGTAACTGGTTAGATGTTAATTCTTTAGATGATCTTGACCTTGCTTTTCAATTAAAACAATAGGAGTGGGGCATTGGACATCCCTTCTCTGCGAGACGCTACGCGAAGGCTCAGGGCAAGTGGGCATGGGGCATGGGGGAACGGCACTAAGTTAAGATGCAGCCCTTGCTTGCCCCAACTGGTTCCCAGCCTCCAGGCTGGGAAACCATTCTCGGAGGCTCCGCCTCCATAGCTTGACAAGAGGCAGAGCCTCTCGGAACTCGTTCCCAGCCTGGAGGCTGGGAACGAGGATACAATAAGTCTTGGGACTTTTCTTAGTGCTAGTCGGGTATGGGGAATTGTGAGGTTGAAGTTCCGAGTTCAGAGGTCAAAGTTTTGAGTTCATGAGGCTAAAGTTCCGAGTTCTGAAGTTGAAGTTTTGAGTTCTGAGGTCGAAG
>NZ_JAVRCI010000133.1:0-13048 GCF_034530835.1 Nostoc sp. DedQUE12b
TCAGCTAAGGCACTCAAGGCATTAGCACGAGAATCCTCATTCTGAATTGTTTTGGCAGCAGCAAGGGCTTTTTGCAGTGCTAATTCTTGAAGATTTGGTGTTAAATAATTGACTAGTTCTACCAACGAATTGACTTTCTCTTGTGGTTCTGGTTTTTGCAGCGCATAAGCTAGTCCTTGTTCGGGAGTCCACATCTTGTTTTTGACCAACGCTACCAGCAGATTTGCTGGTAGATTAGCTGCCAAACTATTCATCGATGCACTAATCAAAGCATAACGACACTGCAAGCTTAGTGTTGATTCAGTCCAATTCGCTTCAGCTAGTTCCCAGGCACGAGAAATATCTGTGATGTAACCCGCAGTTTCTCCCAGTTTCTCCCGCGCTTCATACCAGCCATTGCTTCCAGTTGCAGACTCTTCCCGCAATAACTGGTGAATCTCTTCTAACTGTCCAGCCTTTTCCAAATGCCAAACTAAATGCTGATGAATGTAACCATCATCAAGTAAAGTATGCCAAAAACCATTCTGGGTTTTCTGCCGATATTTCTCCAACAAACCAGCGTGAGCATCAGCAAGATTGAAACCCAATCCAGCCAAATCTGCTGGGCGCTTTGGCTGTGAGGGAGCAGTTAACAAATTACAAGCTAAATCGTGGAATAAGTCATGTAAGCGATAGGTAGGCATACCATCAGCAAGCGGTACTCCTGTTAATAGCAATGCTTTATTCCGTAAATATTGCAACATCTTGGCAGCATCACGCTTATCCATCTGCCACAGCGTTGCCGCCATCATCTTATTAATGTTGACATCCTCCGGCAATACCCCTAACCAAGAGAAATGCTGCTGCTTTTCTGGTGGCATTCTCTTGATACTCAAATTTAATGATGCGGTTAAACTCAGGCGTTTTAAACTAGCCTCATCAGTAATTTCTTCGGCTTCCGGTCGGTCAAAACTTGTTAATCTGGCTACTTCTTGCTGAATATCTGCCAACAGTTCATTCCAAGTCGTACCACAGGCAACTTCGGCGGCTGCAAGTTCCAATGCTAGGGGAAGATAACCAACGCCTTTGGCCAAATTTTCTGCTGAGTGACGTTCTGTGCCAGTAATCTCGCGTCTTAATTTCTTGGTCAGCAATTCCATTGCCTGGTGTGGTTTCATTATATCCAGACTGTAGGTGTTGGCTGCTAAGGCATCGGCAATGTGACCTTCACGAGTAGTTACTAAAACTTGACAACGCGCCCCACCAAAATTAAATGCTCGTGCATTTTCAGTATTCCAAGCATCATCCACCACCAGCAACACAGCTTTGTCATAAAGCAGAGTCCGCAAATGCATAGAAGTTGCTTCTACACTTGTAGGCTTAAAGCTATAGTCTCCTAATGCTTGCACCCAGCCACTAATTAAAGCCAGCACATTGGGTTGTTGACCTAATGTTGCCCAAAGAATGCCATCACAAAAACGAGATTGTATTTCTGCATTATGGGCTAAAGCCGCAGCTAAAGTAGATTTGCCCACCGAACCCAAACCGTGAATCGCAGTAATTACTAAAGTGCGACTATCAGACGATGAACCATTTAAAAGACGAGTCTTTAAATCATCGCTGTACTCTGGGCGTTCTACAAAGTATGTGGGTAAAGGTGGCGCTTGAAATATACTTGTGTGACCTAACCCCCTAACCCCCTTCCCTTGTAGGGAAGGGGGAAAATTCAAAGCCTCTCTCCCTGTGGGGGAGAGGTTTGGAGAGGGGTTATTTAATTTTGATTTCTTTGGTCTATTCTTTTCCCACGCTTCATCAAACCCTTTCAGATTCTTCTCTCTATCCTTTGACCATAGCTTTAAAGTAAAGCGCCAGTCATCAGAACCTTGAGTTTGGAGACGGTTATCTTCCAGAATCTTCAAAAAATCCTTCAGCAAATTCAGCGCTTCTCGAATTTGCGCTTTAGTTAACTTGCCAGGATATTTGTCTTTTTGCGTCAGCAACTCCAACGCAACTAACGTAGTCTGCACAGTCAGCTTGGGGTTAACGCTGTCTGCTTCTTTCCAGTCGGACTCAATTTTAAAATTACCGTCCTCAAATTCCCCATCGACGAAACAAAGCAACGCCTCCAGCAGACGCTTGACTCGCTTTTGAATTTGAGGCCCATAGGTAATTCGTGGCATTACATCCAAAAAATTGAGTAAGAAGTTTGGGGCTACCCCAGATTGAAACTACCACCCCAAACTCATGTAATCCAGATTCTAAGGCATTTTCAGCAAGTTTAGGGTACTTGCATAAGGGTACAACCCCAAAGAGAACCTGTATTTAACAACTCTTTGGGGTACAAACAAATGCAAATTAAGCATCATATTCTCAGTAAAACCATTGCTTTGTTGCTGGCAATGCAACTATTCTTGATAGGTCTACAAACTAAAAGCCAGATTGACCAGGGTAACTCATCCATTGAGACGTTGATTTGGATGACTCAACAATATATTTCAGTGCTGGTTAAAATTCGCAGCTTGCAGGATAAAAGGGAGAAAAACGATTCTCCAAAGCTCAAAAGTAAAAGATAAAATCGTAGGGTGTGTTAGGCAAAACGCCGTAACGCACTGTCTAAGTTCGTTCTTCCATGCCAAACACACGCCGAAAAACTGACTGCATCAAACTAGGAGACAAGTGATAAATAGCTTTCCAAAGGTTTGTTGTGCCTACCATGACATCAGAACGCTGATGCTTTACTGCTTCCCAAATTGATTTTGCTACATCTTCAGGCTTTTCTAGTACAGGAATTTGAATTGCTTTATCTACCAACTCAGAACGCGCCTCGGCAGTTTCCTCGTCTTTACCGCGAAAGATTGCCCGTTCCATCACTTGAGTACTGATAAAACTGGGATAAATTCCGCTAACGTGAATCCCTTTTGGTGATAACTCAGCGTGTAGCGATTTTGTCAATCCAGTTACGGCGTATTTAGTGGTTGTGTAAGGAACTTGGTAAGGAATCGGTTCTATACCACCAATAGAACTGACATTAACAATGGTTCCTTTGCGACGTTCTAAGAAATGGGGCAGGATGGCATTAATAGTATGGATATAGCCCCACAAATTGGTATCAATCATCTGATGCCAATCATCTAAGCTAAAATCTTCAACGGGCCCTAAGCAAAAAATACCTGCATTATTAATTAATACATCTATGTTACCAAAATGAGCGATCGCCTTTTGGATCAGGTCGTTTACTTGTAAAGGATCTTTCACATCGCAAGAAATAGCGATCGCTTCTCGTCCAAGTTCGCGTATCTGTGCAGCAGTAGCTTCTAAACGGTCAATTTGACGAGCTGCCAACACAACATCATAGTTGTGACGGGCAAATAATAATGCTGTAGCTTTGCCAATTCCTTGCGATGCGCCTGTAATAATTACTGTATTTGTCATAATATCAATTACTTTTTCTTGTGCGTCTTAGAGCTTGTTTTCAAAATGGTACTTGAGGTAGCTAAAACTTTAAATCCTCCTTAAAAAGGAAGTTCCTAACATCCCTCCCCGCAAGCGGCTACGGTGTATAGACAAGTTGAATTACCCCCTTTAGAAAGGCTACGGTGTACAGGCAAGTTGAATTACCCCCCTTAATCCCCCCTTGGAAAGGGGGGAAACAAGAAATAAATCTAGTTCCCTCCCCTTTGCAAGGGGAGGGTTAGGGTGGGGTAAAACCTTGATTTATCAGCTATTTCAGATTTGTGTATACACCGAACGCAAAGGAAAGACAAAGCTACGCTTGGACGGAGTAAGGTTCAAATTGTTTGATTTATGCTAGAGGTCTAATGCCAATTATTGCTGCGTTTTAATTTCCTTAAGTAACGCCTCATCAGAATATTCTTCTTCCCATTTACCCTGTAGCTTCAGCCGTACAGACTGTGCGCCGCCACTAGGAGTACAGACAACCCAGTAAGTATCTGGTTCTCCTTCGACTTCAGCCGCATCTTCAGCTTTCGAGGTATCAGAAAGACCTGAAAATGCTTGAATACAAGTCCATGTAATTCCATCTGAATCTTTAATTTCTCTTTCCATGTCTATTCTTAGTTAACGTGAACTGGGTAAAATTTCTGGTTGATCATCCAAACTGAGGAGGAATTGAATTAAATCTGTCTGTTCTTGAGTAGTAAAGCCAGCTTTTGCATCTACCCAATAAGCGTGTCCTCTGCCGTCTACATTCGACTTTTGCAAATCTGGATTAGCTTGGTTAACTGCAATCATTGTCTCACGAAGATTACGGTCAACTAACACCCGTAAACTTGCTTCTGGATCGGGTAGAATATTTTGCATTAATGTACCAGCCATACCAAGTTGCTCAGGATTTGCCACCACAAATTGTCCGTTCTGTTCAGCTTGCTTTAATGCTGAAGCACTAGCAGCTACGCCCCCATCATGTAAATAAGGCGCAGTTAGATACAACCCAATCAAGCTTGTTACTTTATAACCACCGACTGAATTGTTCATTCCAAAAGCTAACTGTTGTGCTTTTTGTGGCGTAATATCTGTAGAAACTTCTAACACTGGAGGATTAGACGGCAAGGGAACAGAGACACTGTTAGGGTAAGTCTGGGGTGTGATGAAGTTCTTAGCGAATGGCGCTAATGTCGGGGCGCGTGATGGTTGAGTTCCAAT
The DNA here is from genome assembly GCF_034530835.1 of Nostoc sp. DedQUE12b. Classification (NCBI taxonomy): domain Bacteria; kingdom Bacillati; phylum Cyanobacteriota; class Cyanophyceae; order Nostocales; family Nostocaceae; genus Nostoc; species Nostoc sp. DedQUE12b. Next base: position 4,642 of record NZ_JAVRCI010000133.1, read on the forward strand.
CTCGTTTTGAGCGATGACATCATGATTAGTAAAGTAGCGTCCACTATGACAGTCTATGCAGCCAGCACGATTAAATACAGCCGCCCCTTTTTCTAGAGATGCAACATCACTAACTTGAATCGGTGGTGGTGCGAGAGTATTTTGCCAAGCAGACATGGCATTGAGCTGTTCGCCAACGGGGAAGCCAGGGGAAGATGCCATTAAACCATCTAACATAAACGGCGAACCTTTGGGATATCCAGGCATCCGAATCACTTGATTAATTGCAGGTTCCCCAGGAGTGGGATCGATTTTGTCGAAAAATTCTGATGGTTTTGCTTCTTCAGGTAATCTAAAAGCTGGATTTGCGGCATTTTGCAGAATCACGCCTAAATAGGTTTCCTTATCAATTCCTAATGTGGCTTGACTGGCATCAGCGCCATTTGTCCCGTCTGAATTTGTGGCGTGAACGTTGCTATTTAAGGTAGTCAAACCGTGAAACCAACCAACTGCCGAATGACCACTCCAACCGTAAGGCCAGGCATCAAAAGTATAAGATGAGGGAATTTGTGAGGGATTGTTTACTAAAGTGCCAGTGGAATCAAAATTTCCAGGCGGCCAAGTTAGGAGTTTTGCATCAACAGCATCTTCTAAAGTTTTGGCATCTGGTAAGCGGGATTCTTTACCCTCAGCGTTAATATAAGTATGTTCTCCCGCCGGAATTTCAGTAGGATTAACATCTGTTTGGCGAAACATGGCTGCGGAATTAGTGGCAAATGCCAAAACTAAACCCGTATTAACGTCATTGTTTGGTGCGCCTTCTAAGATCCGTCCAGTCTTGCTGTCAAGTGTGGCGTGACATAAAGCACAGGTAATACCAAATCTCAACTTCCCTTTAGTCAGGCTGGCACGCATACCCAGTGGTACAAGAGAATTCGCAGGTACGTCTAATCCTGTATTTAACAATGTGCCAGCTTTAAAAGTGCATCCGCCAACTGTTACATCTTCATTTATCGGAATTCGGAGATTCGTTGTGTGCTTACCGCCAAGTTTAGCGATCGCCTGACCCACGGTTATCATATTAATCGGGCCGTTCAGCGCCCCAACTACATCAGTTTGGAAAATTTCATTCCCAAAAGTTTCCGAGTAAAAAGCATCTCGCCCCAGCTTTAAAGTTTCGTCAGTAACAGCAAACGCCCCATTTTCAGGGGATAGTTGTTTGCGTCCCTCTTCTGTAGCTAGTAAACGTGTTGCCTCTTCCTTATTAATCGCGTATCCCAAAACATCATAAGAACCAATTTCTTGAGGTGCAGCCTGGGTTACAGGTGTAAAAGTCTTATCTAAACTAGGAGTTTTACCTAAAACAAATTCTAGTCTGGAGGCGAAGAAGCTAACAAAAATCACTAAAAATAACAGTATCCCAATAGTTCCCCATCTATTTTTTTGAGGCTCCACTTTCGGAGGATTAGAATCTATAGCGATACCTGGGTCAGTTTTCATAGTTTTGATGTCACGAATGAAACACTTTATCCGAGGCTGAGTGCTGAGTTGGTAAACCACTCCATAGCTCTTTCGGCGATCGCAGCAGGAATTGTATGTGACCCGTTGAATTCACGGTATTCTAGGTCATAGCCTGCTTGTTTTAACTGCTGGACAATCCGGCGACTACACCGTTCAATCGGCAACACCGCATCCGACTTTCCATGAGAGATGAATACACGCGGTTTCCCCGCTTGGCTAGCAGGAGCCATAAATCCGGGTGAAAAAGCAATAATGTGGTTAAACAGGTCGCCATTAGTAATACCAACCGAAAGGGCATAGGAAGCGCCATCCGAGAAACCAGCGATCGCTACTTGGTTCGGAGCGATCGCGTAATGATTGAAAGTTTGTGCTAGTGCGCGATCGATAAAGGCAATATCAGGGCCATAGCTACCCCGAATAATGTCCCAAGTTTTTTGGCGTGAATCTACTGCCAACAGAATTGTTCCAAAGCGAATTGCCAGATGATAAAGGATTTTGAGCGCACCCTCGGCATCGCCTCCAGATCCATGCAATATCAACACCAGGGGAGCGGGCCGATCTGCTTGATATGTTTCAGGTACATAGACAAAACCATCTCGCTGCCCATCCAACCCTAATGGGTGTAACCCGGTCAAAGCGGTTGTTGTGGGGCGAGTTGGGCGGGACAACAACCGTCCTTCAGTAGCTCTAGAATCAACTTGTTTTGAGCTTTCCATAACTAATAACTTCCGCTTTTGGCAATTGGATAGTTGAGAGGCAACGAGTGGTAAAATCATCCCTGTTAGCCCGAACCGGAGGATTTGCCGTCGTGTTTTACGGCGATCGCGTCAATCAGCAACTATCTGCTGATTTATTGGCTTCTGTTTCATTGTTTTTCCTCAGAAGGGGAAATTATTTCTCTGCCACCAAAGCTGATTGGATACAGATGTTAAAGATTTTTCGATACTTTAACACCCGTGATTTTAGCTGGTATTACAATGCTGTAATAAGCAGTTGCGATCGCTGCTAATGCATTGAGCAAAACATTATAATCAAACAATGGCATTAAGCCAAAAAATGTCTACCCAAGCGTATTTGTAGCGTTGATATTTTCCATTACAGTCAATCATTGTGATTCTATTAGTTAATCCTGAGATACTTAAGGTTGTAACCCAAAAAAAACTTTTTATAATCTATCAGAAGTTTCAGCGTTAAATTAAGCTTTGTACACCTAGAGTAATGAATATCGTAGTCTTTTTCTTTTGTATCAGTAATCACATATAAAATTAACTTGGACGATTATTTATATATGCCTTCAAATACTCCATAGTTAGAGGCAAAGATTTATTGATAGAAGTACTTTTGAGACAAGCAGATAAAAAAGTTACTCGCCTCTAACTACACTCTAGATTAGAGGCTTTCTCATAATTCCATTTCCCAAAACAATGGAAGACCTCAAATTACATCGGGTTCCTGAAGAATTAACTGAATTAGCTCACATTTTAGTTGGCAGATTGAGCAATTAGATCGCAGAAATTAATATTAACGTGAGTTCGACAGATCGTGTCTGTCTAAATTAGCTGAATAAAAAGACCTTTCCCTGGTTTTACTACGCAAAACCGTCCGTCTCCGACTCGGAGAGGGACAGACTTGAACTTTAGTTCAAGGCAGGGAGAGGTTCGTTGAATTCACATCATGTTAAAACATTAAGACTCTATCTCTGCTAATTCTAACCAGCGTTCAGTCGCTACATTGATCGCGTGCTTGAGCTTTTCTACACGATCATACAATTTCTGCACTTCGCTATAATTACCCGGTGACACATTCCCTAGTGTTTTCTCGGTTTCTGCCTTCTGGGCCTCTAACTCGGCAATTTTACCTTCCAACTGCTCAAATTCTTTTTTCTCCCAATTGGATAATCTCCGCCGCTTGGTATTCTCTCCATCCTTGGGTAAAGCCGCACCATTTTGGACTTCAGCATTTTTCGGCTTCTCCTTAGCGTTAGCAGCTTGTTGCTGTGCCTCTTCAGCCTTCTTATAGTCCAGATAAATCGAGTAATTACCTGGATATTGCCGCAGATTACCGCCTGACTCAAAGGAAAATACTGTGTCGATGGTGCGATCGAGAAAGTAGCGATCGTGAGAAACTACAATTACACACCCGGCAAAGTCTTCTAAATAATCCTCTAATACTGCCAAGGTCTGAACATCTAAATCATTTGTCGGTTCATCTAATATTAAGACATTGGGCGCACCCATCAAAACTCGCAACAGAAATAAACGGCGTTTTTCACCACCCGAAAGTTTACTAATTGGAGCATACTGCTGATTACCAGGAAACAAAAACCGTTCTAACATTTGGGAAGCGGTAATTTGAGTACCATCGGTAATTTTGACAAATTCTCCTTCTTCTTTGATGTAGTCAATCACGCGCTGACTTTCATTCAATGCTGTAAGCAATTCTTCAGAATGCTGGTCAAAATAACCGATGTGAACTGTAGTACCAATTTCTGCAATGCCGGAATCTGGCTTAACTCGTCCAGTAATGATATCCATTAAAGTAGATTTCCCTGCACCGTTAGCGCCAATAATACCGATGCGGTCTTCTGGACTAAATTCGTAGGTGAAATTATTAATCAGGGTGCGTCCATTGTATGCCTTAGAAATATTATCTAACTCAATAACCTTTTTTCCAATGCGACGACCAACTGTCGAAATATCAACTTTACCCTGAACTTGTTTAAATTCAGTATCCCGCAGAGCGTGAGCGCGGTCAATTCTCGCTTTTTGCTTAGTACTTCTGGCTTTTGGCCCTTTTTTGAGCCATTCCAACTCGCGCCGCAACAAGCCTTGGTGTTTACGTTGACTGCTGACGGCAGATTCTTCAGCTAAAGCTTTCTTTTCGAGGTAATATGAATAGTTGCCTGTATAGGTGTAAATGTCGCCTCGGTCGATTTCAATAATCCGGTTGGTAACGCGATCTAGAAAATAGCGATCGTGGGTAATCAGAAACAATGTGCCGCGATAGCGATTTAAATAACTTTGTAACCATTCCACAGAAAGAGCATCAAGATGGTTTGTCGGCTCATCCATGAGCAAAGCATCTGGTTCTGATAGCAAAGCTGATGCTAGAGCAATGCGCTTGCGATAACCTCCAGATAAAGTACTGATCTTGGCATCAAAGTCAGAAATTCCTAATTTTGTCAGAATGATTTTGGCATTTGTTTCTAATTCCCAAGCACCACTCGTATCCATTCGTTGCATCACCCCAGAAAGGCGAGACATCAGTTGACTATCATCTGGATAGTGAACCAATTTATCAGAAAGTTCTTCATACTCGCGTACTAAAGCCATGTGTTCGCCACTGTCAGCGAAAACTTGCTCTAAAACTGTGTGATTTTCATCTAAATCTGGCTGCTGGGGTAAGTAGATGATTTTAGAACCGGAGTTAATTAAAATTTGACCGCTATCTATCGATTCTAATCCGGCGATCATTTTTAATAAGGTTGATTTACCAGAACCATTAGTACCAATTAATCCAACTTTATCAGTAGCATCAAGGCTAAAGCTGGCATCTTTTAAAATTTCCTTGATGCCAAAGTCTTTTTTTACTGATTGTAGTGTAATAATACTCATAAGATTGAAGTCATTAATTATTTTTCATTAGTGAGTAGGTAAGGCAAATACCTTACCTACATTCGCAAACTTCTATACAAATAAGTCCAAGGGAAGGTGTCCATACATTTCGTTGATTCCATCTTCGTCATAAGACTGGCAAGATACTAATACACCACGATGATGTCCATCATAGGAATCAAGATAACACAAGCCATTTTTACCATTTAATTTGATATAAACTGGCCCTTCAGGTGTCAGTAAATTATTTGGTGGTTCATAACCCAAAGCCAGAGAATAGGTTTTCATTGCCAATATTCCTTCTTCTGCCGTATCAGCACAAATTCCTAATATTTGGTAATCAGTAAGCTTGGTGAGCAAAATTAAGGCATTACGAACTACAACTTTTTCTGATGAGTTAAGGATAGGAGCAATGTCTAGACAGTTAAATTTGTTCAGTAACTTTTTTGCTTCTTCGGCAGTGAGATTCTGAGAATTGGAGGTTGACATAAACTTCGACTATTATCTGGTTGGTTTTTCTGTGGTATTTGAGTTGGGACTAGTACTGCAAGGCGGAAGTTAAAAGTCACTCATGCTTTAACTTTGAGCTTTCTGGCTGTAATGAAATGAAAGGTTTCCACCAACCTGTACCAGCCCAACTTATACCATTTTGGATTTTAGATTTTGAATTGGGAATAGTCCAATGTATTAGACTTCTTGGCATTGTGGGGAAAAGGGTAAGGGGTAAAGGTATGGAATTTTCCCAAACCCAGTAACCTTTAACCTTTCCCCAACATCTTGCAAAAGTAACTTTTGCAAAATGTCTATTGTAAAATTTGTCTGAGGTCAGAGCAAATTCCATAATTTTAGACCTTGTTATCTCATGCCCACTTCCCTTTTACGGTTGATTTTGGACATTCCCAAGGTTGAATATAAAGGGTACGCCATTTTTTGAGTCACTACCCATAACCATGACTTTGGGCATCTGAGCGCCACCAGTCTTCCAAGCTTCAATAGCTTCTTTTTGCAAAACCAACTGCCCTCCTTGGGCTTTGAGTGTCTCTGCTAAGAGTCTTTGAGCTTCTGCCCTACCTTTGGCGCGATTCACATCTGCTTGCGCTTCTTGTTCGGCTTCCCGTGCTACATAAACGGCTCTTTGCGCTCGTTGTTCGGCAATTTGTTTTTCTTCGACTGCTCTGGCAAATTCTGGTGAGAATGCTAAATCAACTACGCTAGTATCTAAGACAATTATTCCATATTTGTCTAAGCGATCGCCTAACGCATTATCGAAGTCTTCTTTTAACTCACTTCGTTTAGTAATCGCTTCTTCTACTGTTCTTCTAGCTGCGGCAATTTTAAATGCTTCTTGTGTTTGGGGCGCAATGATTTTTGAGACAATATTCTCTAATGTTCCTTGTTTTCTTCTAACTTCAACTACCTTTATCGGATCGAGGCGAAAGTTAATTGCAAATCTCGCAGATAAATTTTGCAAATCTTTAGTGGAACTCTCTGCTGGTACTTCAAACTTTTGCACCGTCAAATCATACACATCTATCACAGTGATAAAAGGCGGTTTCAGGTGAATACCTTCCAATAAAGCGCCGTCTCTCGCTTTACCCAAGATGCTGATTACTCCTGCTTGTCCTGGGTTAATAATAATAAAGGAATTTAGCCCAATAATCACTAGTATTGCCAACACAATTCCGAAAACTGTGGTTTGCCAATTACCAAATTGCTGATTTTTCAAATTCCTTTCTCCAATATTTAGTTAGTTATTTGTCATTTGTCATTTGTTATTAGTTATTCACCCCCTGCACCCCTGCTCGCCTGCTCCTACTCCTCAAATAAACTCAGTTACTAGTTTCTCATTAGTCTGTCTGAATCAATCTTCAGACTCAGGACTTAAGACTCAAGCCTTTGTTCCGTGGTAATATCAGTGACACGAAATCGCAAAAAGCCGTGGCTACTGCATTAAAATCTCATCGGGCATCAAGAAAGCGTAAACATTCAGCGCATCCTCTCCAGCGTTTGCTTGAGTATGGACACCAGTATCGTAAACAAATTTGGCTGGCGACTACTTATTCTACCCTCAATAAATTTTTCGACTTAGCACCACCCGGCTTAATTGGCGTGGCGGTGGATGTGGTAGTCAAGCAACAGGATTCCATAATTGCACAGTTAGGGGTACGTGATGTCTTTCAACAATTTTTGATTATTTCCTTCCTGACTGTGGTCATTTGGATACTAGAATCTGTTTTTGAGTACGCCTACGCTCGACTTTGGCGGAATTTGGCTCAGAATATTCAGCATGACTTGCGTTTGGATGCATACAAACATTTGCAAGAGTTGGAATTGGCTTATTTTGAAGAACGCAGCACTGGCGGTTTAATGTCTATCCTCAGTGATGATATTAACCAATTAGAGCGGTTTTTGGATGGAGGAGCAAATGATATCATCCAAGTTTCTGCAACTGTCCTAATTATTGGCGCTGCTTTCTTTATTCTGGCTCCTAGTGTAGCGTGGATGGCTTTGTCACCGATGCCATTTATTCTTTGGGGTTCTTTTGCCTATCAACGATTACTCGCACCTCGCTACGCTGATGTCCGCGAAAAGGTAGGTTTTCTAAATTCGCGGTTGTCAAACAATATCAGCGGAATTACTACTATTAAAAGTTTCACTGCTGAAGCTTATGAAGCTTATCGTCTGGAATTAGATAGTGAAGCTTATCGCCGGAGTAACTCTAAAGCAATTGCTCTTTCTGCTGCTTTTGTGCCGTTAATTCGGATGCTGATTTTGGTGGGGTTCACGGCATTACTTTTGTATGGCGGGATGGCAGCGGTTTCTGGAGCAATGTCTGTAGGTACTTATAGCGTATTAGTGTTTTTAATCCAGCGATTGCTATGGCCTTTAACTAGATTAGGCGAAACTTTTGACCAATATCAAAGGGCAATGGCTTCTACTAATCGAGTCATGAATTTATTGGATACTCCTATCGCTATTCATACAGGTGATGTGGAGTTACCTGTGAATGAAGTGCGCGGTGAAGTGCAATTTAACAATGTTTATTTTGCCTATAAAGATAGATTTCCAGTGATTAAAAATCTGTCTTTGGAGATTCCGGCGGGAAAAACTATTGCAATTGTCGGTTCCACCGGTTCTGGTAAAAGCACTTTAGTCAAACTCTTGTTGCGGTTGTATGAAGTGCAAGCTGGAAGCATCACTCTCGATGGTATTGACTTGCAGAGTTTGAATTTAAAAGATTTACGCCGCTGCATTGGTTTGGTGAGTCAAGATGTGTTTCTATTTCATGGCAC
>NZ_JAVRCI010000134.1:0-12505 GCF_034530835.1 Nostoc sp. DedQUE12b
TACCTCAACACGATTTTGGAGTACCTCAACACGATTTTGGAGTACCTCAACACGACTTTCAAGTACTTCAACATGACTTCGAGGTATCTGTTGCTTATATAGCAGTCCTAAATCATTCGTGAGAATTTGAGATCGTTTTAACCCCCCTGTAGTCTCCCCTTGGTAAGCTAGGTATATATACAAATCGAATTACCCCCCTCAATCCCCCCGATGCATTGGGGGGAAGCCGGAAATCTAATTCCCTCCCCTTTGCAAGGGGAGGGTTAGGGTGGGGTAAAACTGACGCGAAAAAGCAGGTGAGTAAACTATTTTAGACTTGTGTATACACCGCAGCCTTGGTAAGGGGGGGACGGCTCAGACATTGAGATCAAAAGTCCTGCTCTGGGCTAAGGAACGAAACTCAACATTTTGCTTTGTTTTTTGGTAACGCTTACGCTCAACCGAACTTACAAATATTCTTAACCGAGCAGTATTGATATCCATCTTTGCTGCGAGTAAATCGATTTAACTGTGGGGTAATAATAACTAGTTACGTAAATGTACGGAGTGCGATTTTCGGCGGAATCATCAATTAGAAATTATATTGACTTACAGTTAGATCCCCGATTTTCTAAGAAATTGGGGATCTTATTATTCACAAATGATTTAAGTTTGCTATGAACGAGCCAAGTCTCAAGCATTACTTGGATAAACTCAAAGCTAAATCTAAATAAATTACTATTTATTCTAAAGTCTTGGCAGATAATTTTAGACAACGATCTAGCTATTTTGGATTATTTCTAATAAATAAAAGCCATTAACCTTTATTTTCAGCAAAACAGTAAATATACTGTTGCAATTATATGAGTTAGTTGAGACTTCCAACTATTGCAACTATCAGCCAAAATGCTATATGTCTTTTTGGTTTCTAAACCATGAATTAGATATCACAATTTCCTAAAACAGGGCTATTTGTCAGGAAAGTGAGATATTTATACTGAGGGATTCATAAAAACTTATTTAAGAAAATCTTTTGTATATATATACTTGTCGTTAAGAAGTATTAAGAAATACTTATTAAAGAATATTGCAATAGCTTGATTTAATTGCTAACGTGTGTATGACAGCGATGCTGATGAACGCTCGGATCTAGGAGAAATAAAATCTATGAGCTATACCCATTCAGCCAAGTGTGTTAGGCTTTGACGGGTTCAAAACGAGAAATTTCTGCCTCATATAGACAACTATGAGGGATTGCAGATTAACCAAGAAATGTCTCATTGCTAAAGGCTTAGTTTCAGTTTGATTTCAATTGTGATTGATTATTTGTCTTACTTTATGCCGACAAGTGAGTAGCTTTTGCTTGTGTGTATCGGCAATAACGAGGAGTTTGGTAAGACTTAAATTTTGGAGAATAAAACTAATGGAGATTCAAGGTAAAGTTGCCCTAATTACAGGGGCTTCGCGTGGAATTGGACGAGCGATCGCCCTCGAATTAGCGCAACAAGGCATCAAACGGATGATATTGGTAGCACGCGATCGCCGCAAGTTATTAGAGGTAGCCAACGAAATCGAGGCTATGGGTACAGAAGCTGCGATCGTGGCTTTAGATTTGACGCAGACAATTGAAGTAAATATCGCTGTTGCTCAACTATGGCGAAATTATGGACAGATTCACCTGCTGGTTAATTGTGCGGGAGTCGCATACCAAAGCTCATTTCTGCAATCTAAAATGCCCCAAGTTCAAGAAGAACTCTCGGTGAACTTGTTAGGAATGTACAACCTCACTAGTTTGATTGCTCGACGCATGGCTAGCCAAAAACAAGGGACAATTGTCAATGTATCGAGCCTGATGGGGAAAGTTGCAGCACCGACAATGGCGACATACTCAGCAACCAAATTTGCCATCTTAGGATTTACCCAAGCCTTGCGCCAAGAATTAGCTGAACACAATATCCGCGTCATTGCATTACTACCTTCCTTGACAGACACAGACATGGTGCGCGACTTAAAATTATTTCGCTGGGTAATCCCCATGACTCCCCAGCAAGTGGCTAAAGCACTCGTCACCGGAATGCAGAATGATTCATCAGAAATTTTAGTTGGATGGCAAAGTCATTTAGCCGTGTTGTGTCAACGCCTCACCCCTTGGTTGTTAGAGCTAATTTTACGAATAGCAACACCGCCAGCACCAAGCAGACAACGGCTGATTGAAAAACTTATCCCTTCGCGTAGCGAGTGCTGAGTGCTGAGTGCTGAGTGCTGAGTACTGAGTGCTGGGTGCTGGGTGCTGAGTGCTGAGTGCTGAGTGCCCAGTAGTACTCCATAGTTAAAAGTCCGAAATCTTCAGTCGTTTGGCTTTATTCTTGTGCAACAAAGTAAGGCTCACAGTGCCAAAAAATGCTAATAAGCTGAAGGTAGAAGTAGATTCAGGAACAGACTTGGAATTCTCAATTTTGATAACTTGTCCCTGTCCAGGGCGATCGCCTCGGTTTGTCACGTAGATAGCACCATCAGCACCAATAGTCAAAGCAGTAGGAGATTCTAATCCATTGCCACTAAGAATAGTTGTACGAGTCCCATCCCTTGCTATCTTAATTACAGAGCCATCTAGATTACCTTTCCAGAGGGACTGATTGGCGTACTGTAAAGCATATAAATTACCCTCACTATCAAAATCTAAGTCAGTAAGTTGGGTAAAGCCATCAGTATAAACTGTTGGTTGACCATCAGCACCAACTCGATAGATTTTTGCTTCACCTTCTGGAAAAGGAAAACCAGTTAATTCACTAATATAATAAGCGCCATCTGGGCCTTTAGCGATATTTGTGGGTACTGCTTGGATTTCAAATGGCGATGACGATGCGCCAGTGGGAAAAATTGGATTAGTTAATGTCTGCCGGGGAATTGTGGCGATCGCCTTTAAATTACTGCCATCAGTACCCACGCTGAGTAACTCATTAGCACCGGTATCAACTGCAACAATTTTATTTCTATCTAAAAGAATAGAGAAAGGATTGCTAATTAGATCGCCTCCATCGGGATTATTTACAAGTTCATAATTAGCTAAATCAGCAACACTAGTCCACGAATTTGTATTGAAATTAGCAGTGATGATTTTTCCTAAGTCAGTGTTACCTAATGTGGCGCGAAATATTGGATTTGAACCATATCCAATTGCAATATAAGGCTTGCCGGTAGCATCAAATTTAATATCTTGAGGCCCAGAAGTATCAGTACCATCTGGTAATGCTAAAGAAGGAAGCCCTGTAAGTATACGTTCTTGCGTACCATTTCCAATTTTTGTCACTGCACCAGTTGTGCCATAACATAAAGATTGGTTTGCAACGCTCGGTGAAGGAACACAAGCTCCACTGCCGCCTGTTCCTGCTTCGGTGACATAGAGACTCCCGTCATTACCAAAAGTTAAACCTCGTGGATTATTAAGACCATCGGCAATTACCGAAAATGATGCCGCCTCTGCTGCTTTGATTCCCGAAAAAGCAGCAATACAAACACTCAAAAATGTAATTCCAAATTGTTTTAGTTTCATGACACTCCTCCTAAAATGCAATTTGCGTAAAGCATGGAATGGAAAATTTTATCTTGAAAAATAATAATATTTAATGTTTATAGTTTCTGGGGATTTTACAGCTTATTTAAAAGAAGGAAACAGATCCAAGCCCAGAAAACCAGATGAAATCTGAATTTCTAAATTTTGATCTGAATTTTGAGTTGTATCATACCATTAAAAAAAATCTTTGCAACATAATGAATCGGCTATAGAGGCGTACAGATGTACACTACTAGCAACAAAATTAAATAGAAATACTGGATATTCTTAGTACTTTTTATACAAGTGTTATATCCCAACAGTTGAACTACACAGATATTGTGGGATTACAAGACGATCGCAGTTTGCATCAATACATAAAGTTGCAGATCAGAAATTGCTGGGCGATCGCATAATTAGACATACCTTGTTTCGGAGCAATCAGAAATGCTTTCCTTCCCCACAACCCTGACTCCTTTGCCCGAAATCATTGATGGCTTACCGAATATTTCTGGTTGGGAAACAGAGGTTCTCTCTGTGGTTAACCAAGATCGACCAGTATTTTTACCAACCACGAATATCCGCTTAGAAGATGTAAATGCTGTGTTTGCGATCGCTTTGCACATGCACCAGCCAACTATACCTGCTGGGAATGGCGGTACACTGATCAGCAATCTGCAATATATGTTTGAACATCCCCATGAAGGGGATAACCACAATGCAGATCCCTTTGCCCATTGTTACAGCCGCATGGGTGACTTCATCCCCGAACTTGTAAATCAAGGTTGCAATCCGCGTGTAATGTTGGATTACTCAGGTAATCTGCTGTGGGGACTGCGACAAATGGGACGCGGTGATGTGCTGGATAATCTCAAACGGATTACTTGCGATCGCACCTACCAACCTTATGTAGAATGGCTGGGTACAATGTGGGGTCATGCAGTTATTCCTTCCACACCCATAGCAGATATTAAATTACATATCGTTGCATGGCAACATCACTTTGCAGCAATTTTTGGCTGGGAAGCACTAGCGCGAGTCAAAGGATTTTCGCCCCCAGAAATGCACCTACCCAATCACCCCGATGCTCTCTTTGAATTTGTGAAAGCGCTGAAAGAATGTGGATATCGCTGGCTACTTGTTCAAGAACATTCTGTAGAAACTCTTAGTGGTCAATCTCTCGCTTATAAACATTTACCACATCGTTTGGTTGCCCGGAATTCTCAGGGCGAAACAATTAGTATTACAGCTTTAATTAAAACCCAAGGTTCTGATACTAAATTAGTTGCACAAATGCAGCCTTATTATGAAGCAAAAACATTATCCAAACAACAAATTGGCGGTGTATTTGTACCACCAATAGTTAGCCAAATTGGCGATGGTGAAAATGGCGGCGTGATGATGAATGAATTTCCTAGCGCTTTTAAACAAGCTTGGTGGGATATGGTCAATAATGGCGGAGGAAAATCAGGTGTTGTTGGTGTGTGTGGTACAGAATATTTAGAATTAATCGAAGCAGCCGGATGCAAACCTGAAAATTATCCAACTTGTCAGCCAGTGGGACAACATCAGATTTGGGAGCGAGTTTCACCAGATAATATTCAACCGCAAGCTGTAGAAAATGCCATTCAAGAATTAAAGCAAACAAACTCTAATTTTCACCTGGATGGAGCCTCATGGACAAATCATATCAGTTGGGTAAAAGGATATGAAAATGTGTTGTCTCCCATGTATCAATTAAGCAGTTTATTCCATCAAAAATTTGATCCATTACAACAGGTTGACTCAGAAGAACCTGTAACTAGACAATCTCATTATCGTAACGTTTTTTTACATAATCTGTTGTTGCAAACCAGTTGTTTTCGTTATTGGGGACAAGGCGCTTGGACTGATCACGCACGGGAAATTTATCAACGTGGCGAAAATTTATTGCAGATGAATTGAATTCGAGACTGGAACGCATATCGATTCTTAATACTCGATCCTCCTTAAAAATTAGAGAATTAAACCCCCTTTTTTAAGGGGGTTGTGTCATTAATACATTGCATATTACAGTAAATGAAGTACACCCTTCCCCTGTTAAGGGCTACGGTGAATTACCCCCCTTAATCCCCCCTTGTAAAGGGGGGAAATAGCAAATCTAATTCCCTCCCCTTAGAAAGGGGAGGGTTAGGGTGGGGTATTTTTGTACCTCACCAAGTCGTAATCTGCTGTAGTTTCTAAATAGGCAGTAAAATGAAAAATATTTATGACAGTTGTTCTTAATATATAGCAGATTACAAGTTGATAAAGTAGACAAAGATTCGTCTCTTACCAAGGTATAAAGCGTCTTTTATTTCTGGATTCTGCTGCATCTTCTCACACCAGAGGTAACAATATTTCAAATTTTGTACCTATACCAATCTGTGAATGAAAATTTAATTTTCCGCCATGTCTCACAGTAATAATTCGATAACTTACTGCTAAACCAGTATTTTTACCATTCTTTGTTTCCAGAGAAAAAGACTCCATAATTTGCTGTTTTAATTCTTCAGACATTCCAGAGCCATTATCAGCAATGCGAATTAAAACCCAGCGAGAATCGGGTGCATCTGGGTTGCTTGCTTCTTGGGATATAACTTCTGTGGTAATCTCAATTCGGGGTTTTTGAACAGTCTTTGTCTCTTCTAAATGTAACTGCTGTCGCACTCCTTCATTGAGTAAAGTATCCACAACTTCACTTAAAATATTCATCAAAACCTGGTTTAATTGCCCCATAAAGCAATACACTGGGGGTAATTGACCGTAGTATTTGACGATTTCAATTTCTCCTTGAAGACGGCTATTAATTAATAAAATGATGCTATCTATACAGGCGTGTAAATCTACTGGCTTGGGAAAAAGCTCATCAATGTGACAGAAGTTTTGCAAGCTAGTAACGAGTTTTTTTAATCTTTCCGCTCCTGTGCGAATACTAGCGAGCGATCGCGACAAATCTTGTTCTAAAAAATCAAATTCAATCTCTTCTTTAATCTGGTTAATTGCCGGAGAAACTAATGGTAAATTTTGCTCGTAACCTGCTATTAGTTTGAGTAAATCTTGACTGTAGTTTGAAACATAAATTATATTACCCCAAATAAAACCCACTGGGTCTAAAATTTCGTGGGCTACGCCGTCTACTAAACGCCCCAAGTTTGCCATTTTATCATTTTGAATCATTTGGGCTTGACTGCGTTCATAACGAATCAGATTGTCGATTCCCCGAATTTGCCAAGAAATAATATTCAATTCTTGGACATCTAACAATCTATAAGCGCCAGATTCCGTTTCTACGACAATTGGTTCTGCTAATAATTCTGGCGATCGCTTTAGGCTAAGTTGCATTGTTGTTAAAATCGATGTTGTATCAGCAACCAGCAACATCGGTGTCCGCACATAGCTGTAGAGAACAGCTAATGGTTGCTGAACAAATAACTCTTGTCCGAATGGACGAATCAAAAATTCTAGTAGTCGCCGCCGCGAAATCATCCCAATGAACTGTCCCTGTTCTACCAAAATTACTCCTGGTAGCAGGGGGTATTTGTCCAAAAAACTAGCCACTTCCATCCCGGTGTGGCTAATCTCCACTGAGAAGTTATACATTGGTAGTTCTTGGAGAGTTGAATCTAAACCAAGATCGCGATCGCTACCCTCAGACAAAAATGGCGGTGAGATTTGGCAACTAAATTCTTCTGGCACTAGACACCCTGATTTTTTCAAAGACAGGTAAAGAATAAGTTAATATTTTACATTCTGCCACCCTCAAAATCCGGTTTTAGTTTAGGTATCTAATAACACTAATGGTCTACCAAGGTAAAAATCGTTTGGTGGGGAATTTATAATCTGGGTGCAGAATATTGAGAAAGCGATGTCTACGACGGGCTACGCCTACGCAAGCTAAACTAAAAATAACCTTTACCAAAAGTGCAAAGGTAGCGTTATGACTTCTGTAACCGATCCACCCAACGCTCTGGCTCCTTTCCCCTTCCCCGATCATACCCAGCTTCCTGAGTCCAATGGTACTTTTGTGAAAAATTGGCAAGAGCATCCCCAAAGCCTTCTACTAACTGACTCAATTACACCCATCCTCAAGCAATTAAATCCTGAAGGTGAATACTGTATAGGGCAGGACTTAGGCATTTACTGGCGCTTGACCGATCCCCTTGAAAAAGGCGCGGAAGCACCAGATTGGTTTTATGTCCCGAATGTACCGTTTTTGCTCAATGGGCAAACCCGACGTTCTTATGTGATGTGGCGAGAGTTTATTGCCCCGTTGATTGTTTTAGAATTTGTCTCTGGGGACGGTAGTGAAGAACGAGATAAAACTCCTTTGAAGGGTAAATTTTGGATTTATGAGCAAGTCATTCGTCCTGCCTTCTACGGCATTTATGAAGCGAGTAAAGCCAGCCTAGAAGTTTATCATCTGATTGAGGGACAGTATCAAGTTTTACCAGCAAATGAACGAGGACATTATCCTATAGTTGCTTTGGGTGTTGAATTAGGCTTATGGCAGGGAAAATATCAGAATGTGGAATTACCCTGGTTGCGTTGGTGGGATTTACAAGGGAATTTGTTATTGAGTGGCGATGAAAGAGCAGAACAAGAATCCCAAAGAGCAGAACAAGAATCCCAAAGAGCTGATCGCCTAGCTGCCCAATTGCGATCGCTTGGCATTGAACCAGAAATCTAATACCGTACTACAAACTACGAATTACGAATTACGAATTAAAAAAGGGCTGGTGTAAAAGAGTCATCTATTGAACCAGAAATCTAATACCGTACTACAAACTACGAATTACGAATTACGAATTAAAAAAGGGCTGGTGTAAAAGAGTCATCTGTGGCTTAATTTGTTTAGACACAAATTTTACTGCTACCAGGGTAATCACGATGACAAATAGACCTCCTTCCGAACCGGAGTCATCTCAAAAAACTGCCCTTGGCTTTGATGAATTTATAGCCATTTTGGTTGCCTTCACCACTATCGGAGCGATTCTTTTTTGGTCGTTGTCTCGCAGAGATTCTAGCTGGAACTTAAACGGGCTGCTGTTGCCTTCCTCCACTCCTTCTCCTAGTGTTCGACCAAATCCAGTATTGCCCTCTCCTACTGCCAAGGTAGAACCTTATACAGTCCCCAACAACGTTTTGCCCTATTCTTCACCTGAAGCTGTTGTTGAACCCAAGACACCTTCATTCCCAACTAACAGCGCAACTCCTTACCGCGCAATGTTACCATCTATTTTGGTAATCCCAACTCAATCCCCACAACCACAAACACCTGTATCTCCTCCAACAGAACTTGAGTCATCACTCAAATCATCAGCGTTGCCTTTAGTAACTCCGGCAAAACCAAAATCAATCATTCCGCCACCAATTGCATTTAACGATGTGCCCAATGACTTTTGGAGTCGGCGTTTTATAGACGTTCTTTCTGCCCGTGGGATTCTCAAAGGGTTTCCTGATTATTCTTTTAGACCAAATCAGGCTGTAAATCGCGCCGAATTTGCTGCCATACTAGAAAAAGCCTTTGACCAAGAACCGTCTAAGACTGCGATCGCATTTCAAGATGTACCAACAAAATTCTGGGCAACTCCAGCAATTAACCAAGCCATCAGTGCGGGTTTTCTCAAGGGCTACCCGAAAAAAACCTTCAAACCACAACAAAATATTTCACGAGTACAAGTTTTAGTTGCCCTTGTCAGTGGGCTGAATTTAAAAGCACCCACTTCCCCAAATCAGATTCTCAGTGTCTATAAAGATGCTAAAGATATTCCGCCTTATGCTATCACCAAAATCGCTGCTGCTACAACCAATGGTTTGGTAGTTAACTATCCAAATCCCCAAGTCCTCGATCCAAACAAAGTAGCTAGTCGGGCAGAAGTGGCGGCGATGATTCATCAAGCTTTAGTCAAACGGGGCAAATTGCCGACAATTACATCTCCTAATATAGTGCGATCGTCGCCCAAAATATCTTCAGAACTTCCACAGAGTCCAAAAAAACCGACCCCAAAAGCTAAATTGACCACCGGAGGTTCGCCTTAACAATAATTACTAATTCGTAATTAAACCAAGGATCGTAGGAAGCAACTTCTACGAGTACTAGCGTTATGGGTGTAGTTTTGATATTACAAATTGTTAAAAATTTCGTCAGGAATTTTCAGAGAAGTCTGAACGCCGACTTCCGGCATTCAGACTTCATGATTTGGAATTATAGCGTACTTCTACACAGGAGCAAGCTACGCGTAGCGTCTGGTAGAGAAGCAATAATTAGATATTAAGCTTCTGGAATTTGTTTACCGACAACTTGTGATTTAAGAGTGGTGATTTCACTAGTTAACTCTTTCCTGGTTGAGGCTTTGAGTAAATAGCGGTAAACAAACCAGGCAGAGTAACCAATACCAATCAACTCAAAAGTAGGTGCCACCAAAGGGATATCATTCAAAGCATCTAATATTGCCAAGAGTACCTTAACAGCAACAATTGATCCTACAATTAAACCAACTGTTACCAGGGGTTGCTTATATTGATTAAAGAAGCTTCCCAGATATTCTGGTAATGTTGCTAAAAAGGTAGAAATTTGCTCTCCGTATTTTACCCATTCGTCTTGAGGCTGTGCCGGAGGCTGGAGTTTGGTGATGGTTCCCGTTTGGTTGTTGATCTCTGCCACTGTAGTCTCTTTAGATGCGTTTTCGGTAAATTCTTGTTCTGGCATTTTCACTCCTATTAATTTGACAGTTGAGTTTTTCTAATCTGGATAATTACAACCGAAAGGTTGTTGATTAGGTAATGTACTTGTGCATCAGTACAATTTGGTGAAAGGCACAAAAAGATTTTAGTGTCCTATAACCATAGTTGCCCCTTACTATCTACTGCATCAACTACAAGGTAGACAGTCAGTAGGAGGATAGAACTCAGAAGGCAGCAGGATGTATTATAATCAACTTCCTGAGTTCTATTTTTGGAATCAACTGGAATCCTCAGGTTGTGATTATCCCATTCCGTGTCATTTGCTCATAATCGTACTAAATCTAAGTACAAATAATGCAAAAATCACTCCACTTCTCATTTATATAAGCCTAGAAGCCGATTTTAGCCGATATTAAAGCTATCTTAAGCCGCGTTCGTCAATTAACGCATTCGTATTGATATTAATACGTAATAAAAATTTTTCTGTGTTCATATAGACTAGACTTTTAAGCTATTTTATGATATATATGCCTGGGATGAGGGAGCAGGGGACAAGGAGGAATTATTGAACAAATCTCTCCCTTGTCTCCCCGCTCTTCCTTGTCTACCTTGTCTCTTGTTCATGCCCAATGCCCCATCCCCAACAAGTATCAAACCTTTTGTTTTTTCCTGATTGTATTAATTTTATAAGGAAGCAATAAGGTAGAGTAGTGGCTTAGGCGATCGCAAGAACTCATTGCTTGCTATCAACCGCATATTGTGGAAAGTAGTGTAGTAAGGGAAAGATGCTCTCAGGAGGGTCTTTAGTGCAGGAAACTATATCGTTGCTCCTAAAAAAGTAAATTCTCTTAAACTTAGTAATTATACTTATAAAATTTGTTGTAAAAATTACTTATCTTATCTAAGATGATGCTAATTATCTAGCAAGCAACGATTTGCTCTTGCGATAAAAGAAGATAATGTAGATGTTAATGACTAATTAAGGTATTTTGACAATCTAGACTAATTTGATTATTTTTGCGGGAAGGCAAGGAGGTTTGAGAAATGCCAACTCAAAAGCCAACCCCTATCTACAGCAGTTCAGAAAGCAAAAAAGTGTCAGCCGAAGAGCCATCGACAGACGAACTCCCAACTATAGAATTTCCCTCAAGAGGGAAGCTCAAAGCCAGTTCTTGGCGTATCCATCAAAAAATTGGCTATGGGTACTTTGTAGCTATCGGAATTGGCTTTTTTGGCTCACTGACTGGGTTAGTGATTGCTAATTACTACCGGGGAAGGGAAGTTAGACAATTTAATCAAGCTTATGAACAAGGACAACTACTGAGTAATTATAAAGATGCAGTAGTAGGGGCGCAATTACATAGTTCTAACCTAGTTGCTGTATTGGATAATTCACAACAACTGCAAAACAAAAAAGCTGATTTTCTGAAGAATGTTGAAAAAGCCAAGCAACTAGAGTCAAAAATTGGCGGATTTCTCGATAGTAAACCTAAAAGACTAGCAGCAACAAGTTCGACTTTACAGACCTTATTGCTGGATTATAAGACTAATTTAAAAGCCTACGTTGACCAAATCGAGGTTGTCTTACAGAAAATTGACTCCCCAAAAGTGCAGCCTCAGCAGATTTCCTCTGCCCGATCGCAGTTATTAATAATAATGCGTGGTGAAACAGCCATGCGGCTGGACCAGCTTTCGCAAAGCTTGACTAACATCCTGCAAACTGCTGAAGATCAAGAGCAAGAAAGGCAAAGAGCCGTTGAGCAGGCGAGAATAGTTGAACGATTCATCGTGATCGCGAGTATGCTGGTTTCGGTAGCGATCGCAGCCATTGTTGCTTGGCGTACCAGTCGAGCGATCGCTGAACCAGTTATCACTGTAACCCAAGTAGCAGAACAAGTTGCCAGGAAACATAATTTCGATTTGCGAGCGCCCGTCACCACTGAAGATGAAATTGGGCTACTCGCCAAATCTCTAAATCGTCTGATTGAGCGAGTATCCGAGCGAACAAAAGAACTACAACAAGCTAAAGAATTAGCTGAAGCTGCTAGCAAGGCAAAAAGCGTATTTTTGGCTAATGTTAGCCACGAATTACGCACACCATTAAATGCTGTCATTGGACTAAGCCAACTACTAGAAGACGACGCTACCGATCTCGGTTTATCGCCAGACTTTATCACCGACTTAGAAACAATTAACGCTGCTGGTAAGCATCTACTGCACTTGATTAACGAAATCCTCGACTTGTCAAAAATTGAAGCGGGGAAAATG
>NZ_JAVRCI010000135.1:0-11470 GCF_034530835.1 Nostoc sp. DedQUE12b
ACGACTATTCAAGTCTTAGTACCCACAGCTTGATAACCCGCAACTTGGGTTAGTAGTTCCTCAAACTCTAACTGCCAGCCTCGAATATCTGTAAGAAATGTCTCATCAATAGCTTTGGCTGCTTTGTTCAATTCATCTAAAACATCACTCAATAAATTCCATCCTGAATTTTGAGTAATAGTTTGAACTACTGTTTCTTCAATTTTCGGAATACCACTATCATTTAACGCTTGTGGTGCAATTTCTTCTGGGAAGGGAATGACATCCCTTCCTTTTTCATCTATTTGGGCATATTCAGCACTAAAAAAATGTTTAAAGTCTTTAATATGACTATCAGTTGCCTTACCTTGTTGAATAAGCTTAGATAACAATCCTTGCAATCCACTAACTGAAAAAATTCTTGGTTCTGATATACCAAATTCAACTAAATCTATTCTTAAAGATTCTATTACATCTGCAATAGGTCTATCTCTGTCCGCTTTTCTATCTACTTTATTAAGAATAAAGTAAATCTTACCTGTATTCTCTGCTAAAAATTCTTTACGCTGCTCAATTAAGTCTTGAAGCAATTCTGAGTTCGTGTTGTCCCTAAATGCTGTGTAATCCAGAATGAATAATATAGCATCACAAGTTCGGAGAGCTTCTAAAGCAGTCTGCTTTAAGGAAGTTGTGTTAAGCGAGACAGACTCCCACTCATTGGGGCCAGGAGTATCAACTAATGTGAAACCTGCCAGTGATGGCATTGTACTAATCGCTTCAATTGGATGCTCTAATTCAAAGCGTGTAGTATTGTCTTGATTATTTTTAGCTCGAATCTCATGGGTACGCTCTAAAAATCTTTGCCGAATTTCTCTTGTTTCACCTTCTATTAAAACTATAGGTTCTCGTTTCCCTGCTTGATATTCTAAAAGTCTGGGTGTTTGTCCGGCATCAATTGGACGGATATCTGTACAACAAACTGTACAAGCTTCTGATTCACTTGCTAAAACATCTGCGCCAATTATGGCATTCAAGAAGGTACTCTTACCTGCTTTCATGGCTGCAATCACAGCAACCTGATATTTTTGTTCTGCTAAGGCTTTTAAAGCTTTACTAATGTTATCTTCAATGCTCTGTAATCCTTGGGTACTATCTCTTTCTTTCAATCGTCCAGTACGAATTTGTTTTAAGTATTTTAAAAGTTTATCACCAGTATCACGAATTCTGTTATAGGTTTCTTGAAACTCTTGTTCAGACATATTTTTCGGATCTAATTTCATTGGAATTTCCTTCTTGTTTATATTTGCTCGATTTGAAATGTCTACTGAATTCCAAATTATTTCGCGTTGAACAGCAGCAATAAGATTGCGTGCATAATAGTTGCTGGGTACGCAAATTAACTCTTCATTTATTTTGCAGAGAACATTATTTGTAAGTTCTACTGCTTTGACAAATCCCTTCAAAGCAGCTTCTGTTGGATCTTTATCGATATCCCACATCAAAGAAATAAGACGATGCTGTAATCTAACTGCTAAACGCAAACAATCTTTTTCAACTTCATCTAAAGCGTGCTGTTGAGTTAAATTAAGAATTTGCTTTTTGCTTTCATCAGCTAGTTCATAGTATTTTTGCTCCAAGTTTGTATATTTATCAGCTAGTTCATTTGCAACAGTCTTATGATGTTTAGCAGCTTGTCTATCACTTTCCCCAACAGCGTGAGTAGTAAAAGCACCAACAACTGCTCCAACAGCTAATCCAAGAGCGCCGAAAATAAAAGGAAGCATAAAAACTATGTAATCCTCTAATATTTAATTGCTATTCTTCTGCAAGAAGATGAGGCAGTTTGGAACTAGTAAGCATTTTACTGTCTGCTGAGGTTAATCCTAGAGATTTAGCAATAGCTACTGATTCACTTAACCGTTGCATAGCTCCTTCTATTTCCGGTGCAATTGGGCGATTTGTAATTTCTTGATTAATTGCTTCCGCTTCAGCCAAAAAGTCTAGATTTTTCTGGTGTTCATAAATCAGTTCCTTTTCAATTGCTTCTAATCTTTCTAATTCTTGTTGAGTTAAAGATTCATAATAGATTTTCACCGTTTGTTTATGATCGTCGAGAATTTTGAAAAACTCGTAAACCATACCCGCAGTTCCAACAACAGCTAAAACTGGTGCTGCTGCGGTTAAAGCGATCGCAATTGGTGGACAAGCTGCTGCTACTGTTGTGGTTACAAACGCTGTTACGCCCCCAACTGTGCCGCCTTTTACGGTATCTTTCAATGTTTCTATAGCGGCTTCTTGTGCAGAAATTTCACCCCGAACTACGCGCAGCCCGTTGGTTAGTAACGAAAATGGTGCTGTCGTCGCTACACCAATGGCTGCTCCAAGGGGCGCGGCTTTAACGCCTGCTTTAACTGCACCTGTTAAGTTGTCAAAATGTCCTTTGGCATTTAGTCTCATTTGCTCCTGTGGAGTCATGGGTTTATCGCCACGGGCTAAATTATCTTTGGCGTTTTCCCACTCGATATTTTTGGGATCGTTTGAGCCACCTTTGCTGTGGGGTTTGATGTGACTAGCGTGTTTATCTGATAAGTATTTTTGGGTATTAACATCAGTAGATTTGCCATTAATCCCTGCTCTTTGAGATGGGGGGATTTTATCTAACATTTCTTGGGCTTGCACTCTGGTTCTTATCGGATCACCAGGCCGAATCCCACCTTTATATAATCTACGGGCTGCACTTAAGGATAAATCTTGTAATTGGGCGTGTTGAACGTTAATGTTGGCAACAGCGTTAAAAGCAGAATTACGCTCTTGTTCATTAGACATGGATAAACAAATATATTGTGATGTATTACGTTTCTTTGCTTCATACCAAAGCATGGTATTAGCTTATTTTCTTATGGTTCCCATTTGACCATCAGATGCGATCGCCTCCGATGAAGTCATGAGCATCTTAATCAGTCAGATTTTGGCGCGCTCGCATCATCGCCATACAAAAAGTTAGTATGGTAAGCGGTGAAGTATTTGATACCAAAACAAAATTCTCTAACCTCTGTAGCTTCTGCTTTTCAATGAAGTGAAGAATCTAGCAGCTTAAACAGAGGATTTATTTACTCTTTGATGAAATTATAAGCATCTTAATTTGTCACATTTTGGTGCGATCGCTCTGAAAACCATAAAAAGGCAATTGAGGATTTTAATCAAGCTCTCCTCATTTTGCAAAAATATGACAAGAGACATGAAATGACCATTCTACGTGTTTTGCTGTGCAGCAAGCTGAACATCTTCTATATCAACATTGAGATGTTGAGCAATCTGTTCCATACTCATCCCTGTTTTTAATAACAGAGGCACGGTAAGTTTCAACATTTCAGCTTTCCTTTCTTCTCGACCTTCTTCTCGACCTTCCTCCCGACCTTCTTCTCGACCTTCGGCTTTCGCTTCTTGATAAACCCTTGTCTGTTCCAAAGTCAGTCCCAGCATAGCTTCAACTTCCTCATTCTATGTGCTTGACTGTGCAGCGTTCTGGACAGCTTTTATATCAACATTGAGGTGTTGAGCAATCTGCTCCACACTCATCCCTGTTTTTAGTAACAAAGGCACGGTAAGTTTCAACATTTCAGCTTTCTGTTCTTCTCGGCCTTCTTCTCGACCTTCGGCTTTCGCTTCTTGATAAACCCTTGTTTGTTCCAAAGTCAGTCCTAGCATAGCTTCAACTTCCTCTCTACTCAACGAAGAAAACTTATAAACGGCAATTGTGGTGATGATGTCTAGTATTTCGTTTTTCGGCAGTGTGTCCGTTTCCTCTAATTTTACTCGCTCAATTAATTGCTTTGCTTGCTCCGCCATCACTTTATCGGATGCTAGAGTCAACTGCATTAAGTTGATACCTATTGGCTGCTGATTAGTCGCGCCTAACTCATCTAAATAGATTCGTTGCACTTGGTCGCTGTTGAGAAATATTCGATGAGTTTTTTGATCGCTTGGTTCCAGAGAGCGTGATGAAAAAATTACCACACAGAACCAGTCATCGTACTGAGAACGATTCCGGTTCAGGTACATCAGCGACTCGGTAAAAAACCGATGGTAGAGGGCTTCATCTTTTTGGAATTGAACTTCAGCAAAAAAGATTACCTTGGATGTTGCATCCTCTGGAGGTAAAAACACACCATCCATGCGAAAAGCGGTTTCTTTGACTTCAACTGATTCAAATCGATAGTTTTGCCCTTGCAGAGGAGGATTATCAACCAGTTCAAAAAGTAACCCAGGAAAGCGCTTAAAAATTTGATAGTAAATGGAATCTCGTTTCACTACTTCATCCTAAAATTCTCTTGTTATGCGTAGGCGTAGCCCTTCAGCTGCGCTCAGGAACCACCCGTCGTAGACATCGCAAATTACGCTCAAGCCCAAAGATTAATCCTAACTTGGCTGAAGCATACCTTAATTGAGGTATATGATTGCTTGCCAGATCGCAACTTCAACTTTTCGTTCGCTGATTTTGAGCGGGTAGGGTTTATCTTTATTTAAATAAGAGAGATTAAATCCTATAAACCATACAAAAAAGTAGCTATGGCAAGCGGCGAAGTATTTGATACCGAAAGAAAATCCCTATCTGTGCCAAGGGTAAACCTGCTAACCATGTTCCGGCTGGGTTTATTTCAGATGGGGTTGAGTATGATGTCCATTTTGACTCTGGGGGTACTTAACAGAGTCATGATTCAAGAAATAGCAATTCCGGCGACGCTGGTATCAGTAGTTCTAGCACTGCCTTTATTTGTTGCTCCTTCCCGTGTCTGGTTCGGTCAGATTTCCGATGCCAAGCCGTTATGGGGATACCACCGCACAGCTTATGTTTGGGTGGGCGCGGCAATATTTGCGATCGCAGCCTTTATAGCTGTACAAGTAATGTGGCAGATGAATCTTGCTGGAAATAGTGCAGGTGCTTGGGTATGGACAACTCAAACAATCGGTTGGACAGCACTTTTGGCTTTAGTTTTTGCTGTATACGGTCTAGGAATTTGTGCTAGCGGTACCGCCTTTGCTGCTTTATTAGTGGATATATCTGAAGAAGATAACCGTTCCAAAGTAGTTGGTGTGGTTTGGTCAATGCTAATGGTGGGGATTATTGTTGGGGCGATTATCAGTGCCAGCTTGCTGAAACAGTTAACGCCAGAAGCAACCGTAGAAACCTTGCAGCCAGCAATCAACCGATTGTTTACTATCGTCCCAGCAATTGTATTTGGTTTAGCGATCGCAGCCACATTCGGTGTAGAAAAAAAATACTCCCAATACTCAACCCGTTCCACACTGGTGAACCGGGAAGACAGCATTACTCTTGGCAATGCTTGGAAAATCTTGACAGCTAGCCCACAAACAGGTATATTCTTCACCTTTTTATTGGTGATGACCATCAGTTTGTTTATGCAAGACCCAATTTTGGAACCTTATGCGGGTCAAGTCTTTAAAATGCCCCTAGCGGAAAGTACCAAATTAAATATTTTTTATGGAACGGGTCTACTGATTGCCTACGGCGTTACGGGCTTTTACATTGTCCCGCGTTTAGGTAAGCGCAGAACTGCACGTTTCGGCTGTATGTTGGTAGCATTCTGTGCAATATTGCTAGGTATATCAGGATTCACAGCTAATGCAGCAGTTCTCAAACTAGGTTTAGTCTTGTTCGGTTTAGCCACAGGTTTCTTAACTACAGCCGCAATTAGCTTGATGTTGGATCTTACCGCAGCAGAAGCCGCAGGTACATTTATTGGGGCATGGGGATTAGCGCAGTCCCTTTCTAGAGGTGTGGCGGTGGTAATCGGAGGTACAGTTTTGGATATTGGACGCAAGCTTTTACCAAGCCTAGAGTTAGCTTATGGACTGGTATTTGTTCTGGAAGCCGTAGGAATGGTGCTGTCGATTTGGTTTCTGAATCGGGTGAATATTACAGAATTTCAAACAAGTACTAAGCAAGCGATCGCTTCAGTTTTAGAAAGCGATTTAGACTAAACTGTATTGGGCATGGGACAAATGACCAATGACCAATGACCAATGACAAATGACTATTAACCAATGAATGATTTTTGGACAACAATTCTTGATTTTGCCCAAACTACCACTACGAGAGTGGGCAAGCAGCTAATGCAAGATTTTGGGCAAGTCCAGGCTTCCCAAAAAGCTGATGGTACTTTGGTGACGCAAGCAGATAAATGGGCAGATCAGGAAATTCGGGATGCGATCGCTTCTACTTTCTCTGGTTACGGTATTTTGAGTGAAGAGAGCGATCAGTCATTTCCCGGTACTGAGTGGTGCTGGGTAATTGATCCTCTTGATGGTACAACCAACTTCACACGCGGCATTCCCATCTGGACAATTTCTCTGGGTTTACTATATCGAGGCACGCCCATTTTTGGTTATGTTTACGCACCAACTTTAAATCAAGCTTTTCATGGTTTTTGGCCGGGTTCATCTGGGTTAGCAACGCCAATGGGAGCATTTCTCAACCTCCACCCCATCCATACCAGTATTGATAGTCCCAGTAATAATCACTTCTTCAACCTCTGTTCCCGTAGTACCGCAGCTATGAAAAACGGCTTTCCCTGCAAAATTAGGATGTTGGGTGTTGCTAGCTATAACTTCTTGACAGTTGCTACTGGGGCTACTCTAGGTGGTATTGAGGCGACACCAAAAGTTTGGGACTTAGCGGGGGCTTGGGTAATTGTCCAAGCTGCTGGTGGGGTCTGGTCATCGCTTAAATCAGAACCGTTTCCGTTGTCACCGGGAGAAGATTATAGCGATCGCTCTTTTCCCACCCTTGTAGTTAGTCGTCCCGAATTAGTTCAGGTATTTCAACCTTTTCTCGAAGGTGTAAAAATTTAATTTGCTGCATTATTATACTTGAAAACAGTGATTTTGTCAACCAGTATAGTCAATGGCGGCACATCGATATTAAACTTAACAAGACCCTAGTCAAACAAAGAATTTAGTATAAATGAAGCTGGTAATAATCCTGATTTAAGCGCAAGACCGGTGTAGTTATTAATTTAAGTATTGCTGTGATTTTAATTACACTGGTTAACTTAATATAATTTTATGTTATCTAATCTAGATTTAATTCGAGAGTTTGTGCAAAACTCTATCCAGAAAAAAGAAGTTTTGTTGTCAAATCCTGCTTTGACAGCGCAAACAGTGTATAAAACAAACCAACTAACAGCGAAATCTGAAGGCGTGATTGCCACCGCTCAAATATCTAACACTTTATCTGACTTCTTGATTTCTCCAAAATCATCCCAGTGGGAATTGATAAATCAGGTATTAGCAGAATATGCTTATCTCCTCAAAGGAGAAGTAGATAGTCGGGGTTACTATCAGTATCAATACTGCGAAGTTCCCAAAGGTTATCAGATGCACTGTACTAAATCTGTACTTATATGGCGAGCTTGGTGGAAATATCGCAAGTATACTTCAAGACCAGGGATTCCTTTGGAACTTCTGATTAGAACACGAGATTCATGGTATCCAATTAGAGATTTAGTTATTAGCGACGGACTTCTCTATATCAAAACCTTGGGAAGTGAAATTGCACTTAGTTCAGATGACTTGGTTACTTGGTTAAGCAAAGTTGATGTAACCAAAATAAAAGAAATACCTTCTACAGAGACATAGGTATGGTTATAGGGGTACAGATGTACGTCGGTATATATTAGACCTGTTGCAAAAGAAACTTTTGCAACAGGTGGGTAAAGGAGAAAGGTTAAAGGGAAAAGGTTTTTCTTATTCCTTTCCCCCTTACCCCTTACCCTTTTCCCGACAAATGCCAAGAAGTCTATTTTATAAAAATTTTTCAAAGTAGTATGACAACCTAATTAGGCAAAGGACGTGAAGAGCAATGAAAGGACTTTGGCTCGAAAATAACCAGTTGCAACTACGCACGGATATTCCCATTCCTGAACCACCACCGGGAGAAGTCTTAGTGCGCGTCTTACGTGCAGGTATCTGTAACACTGACTTGGAACTACTCAGAGGCTACTATCCTTACACTGGTATTTTGGGGCATGAATTTGTCGGCATTGTCGAACAAGGGCCAAAACACTTAGTTAACCAACGCGTAGTTGGAGAAATCAACGCTGTGTGTGGGCATTGTCGGTTTTGCCGCAGCGGACAACCAACTCACTGCGAAAATCGCACAGTTCTAGGTATTGTCAACCGGAATGGAGCCTTTGGTGAATATCTCAGTTTGCCGGTGGAGAACCTGCATCCCGTACCTGATAATGTGCCGACAGAAGTAGCAACATTTACCGAACCTATAGCAGCAGCTTTGGAAATTCAACAGCAAGTGCCATTGCGTCCAAGCGATCGCGTGTTAGTGGTTGGAGATGGTAAATTAGGGCAGTTAGTAGCCCAAACACTAGCCCTAACTGGCTGTGAACTCTTAGCTGTAGGACGGCATCAAGACAAACTTGCCAACTTAGAGGCACGGGGGATAAAAACTGGTTTAGCTGATGCTGTGAAAGATGGATATTTCGATATTTCAGTAGAATGTACTGGCAACCCAGAAGGATTTGCGATCGCCCGCCGCGCCCTCCGTCCCCGTGGTACGCTTGTACTCAAAAGTACGTATGCTGGCAACCTCAGCCTAGATGTTTCTTCCTTAGTAGTGGATGAAATCACCCTCATCGGCTCCCGTTGTGGCCCCTTTACACCAGCCCTCCAGCTACTAGCCACAGGACAAGTTGACGTGCAACCCCTGATTCATGCCACCTACCCCCTCATTGAAGGGCTTGCGGCTTTTGAACATGCCCAGAGTCGCGGTGTTTTAAAAATATTGCTGAATATTAGTGAATAGTTATTGAATATTGGGCATCTTTCCCAATCCCCAGCCCCCAATCCTTAATACAGATAGGGATTCGTCTTCGGTTGATAGTCCAAACAATTGATTGCTTCTTCTGTATTGGCAGTAGATGGGCGTACAGTACATTTAAGGCGGTAATTGTCAGTAAAGAATTGGCAACCAGTACAGGGGATTTGATGCATTTGCTTGGCTGTAGCCACGCTATCTCGCGCCGCCGTCCAGAGACTCAACATAACGAGAATAGTTACAGTCCAAGCAGTGATAAAACATATTGGGATTAGCAAAGGTTGAATCGCGTGAATCAGGAAAGATATAAGTTCTAACACGGCATTTTCTGATACAAATTAGGAGTTAAAAGTATATTAACTCCTAACTCCTAATTCATAACTCTACTGAGAAGTATATTAAATGCCAGCATGACCCAGCGCTAAACCTGTTACCAGCATTCCCAAAACAAGAAACGGTTGGGCACTGGCTTGGTACTTAACATCATTCTTCACAGGATCGCGCAGAAAATACATATCCTGCAAGGTGATTTGCGGAATGATTAAGAGTATTAGTATTGTTGCATACAAATTCTCATGGATGCTGACCAGATAAGCTGCTATCAACCCTTGAAATACATCAATCGTTACTACACAAATCCATGCCGCAGTGGTGATGCCAAACATTACGGGTAATGACTGTAATCCTAACTGGCGATCGCCTTCTACACTCTTAAAATCATTGACAATGGCAATACCCAATCCAGCCAAGCTGTAGAACATTGTCAAAATTATAATTGTGGAATTGAGTTCGCCAAACAAAGCGTGTCCTGTAGACCAAGGTAAGGTGATATAGCTTGCACCCAAGGCGTAGCTACCTAGCCAGCCGTTTTGCTTGAGTTTCAGGGGAGGTGCAGAATAAATATAGGCGATGAAAGAACCGATAATCGCGATCGCTGTAATTGTCGGGAATTCATGACCAGACCACACATCTAGCACAAATGCCAAACCATAGCCAGCAATCAGTAATACCCAAATCTGAATAATTACCTGGGGTAGGGGAATTGCTCCAGAGGGAATTGGGCGATAAGGTTCATTGATGGCATCGATTTCGCGATCATAGTAATCATTGAGAATTTGGGTGTAACCTGTCATCAACGGCCCAGCCAGTAACATACAGGCTGCTACCTTCAACACATTTTCCAGCGTCCAAGTATAGTTACCAGAAGAAGCTGCACCACAGACTACCCCCCAAATTAGGGGAATCCAGGTGATGGGCTTCATGAGCTGCAAACGAATTTTCCAAATTGAAGTTTCCCCAGACGCTGCACCTTTCATCCCCAACATCTGCCTAGTTTTCGCACTGCGATCGGCAGATGCGAGCGCTTGCTCATTGGGATTATTTACCACTGAGTCTAACGCCTCAGATGGGTTAGGGTCTGGGGTAATGGGAGTTGATTCTGACATAAAGCGTATTTTTTTTAGAGTGAGGAGTTAGGAGTTAAAAGTTATGAATTATTGTTTTATTCCTAACTCGTCACTCCTAACTCCTAACTAAATTAAAACGAAATTATCAAATAATTATTCTGAAACTTTGCTCCAGCAACAGGTCTGCCACTCAGAGCCGGGGGTAAGGGAATATTACGCCGCTGATCTCCGGCTTCTACCGTGACTTCTGGCCCATATTGGGTAAGCTTCACCTGCTTTTTGTCAAATCCTGGCAAGAATAAGCGTACTTGACGATTGTGGATGTCTATTTCAATAGGTTTAGGAGCCTGTAAAGCTTGTGCTTCAAAGTTGGGTAGAGCATTTATCAGTGGTTGCCAGTCACCTGTGGACAAGTCGGGAACGACACTCACAGGTAGGGGTATAAATTCCTCTGACAGGTTGACATTTGTCTCGGTAGACACAAGCAGAACACCACCGACAGTTAAACCGATTTGTTGAGCGCTACCCCATAAATAACGAGCGTTTGCTACTTCAATTGCATCTCCTGTAGTCACCAAGAAAGCAGCAAGACGCTTGGGATCGGCCAGAGCGGCTCTCCCCTTTTCTAAGAAATTATTGACTTGGTTAGTGGGCCCTGCAAAGTTATCTGCTGTCCAGTTGATATTGAAAAAACTGCTAATCAGCGGTTGAATCAAGGGCGATTCAGTAATCGTCTTCCCCAAGTCTGAGTTGACAAATAATTGCCGAAATCGCCGAACATACCAACTCAGAGATTCTGGCAAACCCAACATTCGCAGCGTTAAAGAGTCGCCCGTGCCATCGTAGACAATGGCATCATATTTGCCACTGGCATCATATTCGCGCATAGCATTCAGTGCCAGGGCATTGTCCATCCCTGGTAATACTACCAGTTCTTGACCAAAAACGTCTTTGAAGATGGGTGTACGAAGATATTGCGCCTCAAGTTTCTTCACTTCGTCCCAATTGCGTTCTAGCAGTACAGATGCTTGAAACTGGACTGCTTGCAAATTGGGAGCGATTTCCTGAGGCTCGGCAGCAATGGGAGTACCTAGCAGGATTTGCAATGTTGGTTCTGCTTGTCCTGCTAAGAGTACACGCTTGCCTTGACTTGCCAATAATTTGGCGGCGGCGATCGCAATTTTGGTACGAGCGGTGCCGCCTTTGCCCAAAAATGTCAATATTAGAGCCATTA